>JBIPND010000677.1:0-2711 GCA_044374015.1 Luteolibacter sp.
AAGACCGTCATCTTTTGCTCCATCAGGTAATAGCGATCCGGGTGGGCATCATCCGCATGGTGAAGCAGCGCCAGTGACCGGCGTTTGCGCGGGTCCCCGAAGGCGATCCACTCGGGTGAGGGCAGATCGTCAAGTTGGGTTTCGAGGACGGATCTGCGGGTAGTGTTCGCGGAAGAGATCCACCAATCGTCCTCATCGGGCGTCCCGCCGGGAACACCTTCGTAGAGCACCCAGTAGGATCGCTCCGCTGGAACGCGTGTCATGGTGAAGCGACAATGATCCGGATGGAAATCATATCGGCAGGCCCACTCGCCATTTGATGACCGCGCGCTGATGGTGACGAGTTCGGGTGAAACGTGATCCACGGTGGTGACGGATGGGTCCGTTCCTTGATTGCGGGCGTGGAAAAAGCTTCCGCCTTGCTGGAAAACCGCGTTCGGAAACCCACGATATTCACCACCCGCACCGGTGCCTGGGGTGGGATCGAAGCCGAGCCAGTCGTTTCCTTCGGCATCGACTAGACTGGAGAGTCCCGCGCCACTCTTTTCGAGGAACCAGGTGGCTTGCGGAGTTTGAATCCGATAACAGGCCTGGCCGTTGTCATTGGCTTCCGCAAGAACGACGCGGGAAGGGATGGCGGGAACATCGGCGGGTAGTCCTTTGATCCACGATTCAATGAGCGGGATGACAGGCGATTCGATGTCATTGACGGCGATGGGTGGCATTCTCATCGCGTCGTGGCAGCGCATCCTGAAAAACAGCGAGGATTTTTCCGGATGGCCGGGAGCGATGACGCGGCTGTCGGCGATGCCGGGAATCGGAACGACGAGTGAACCGCCCAGCATGCCGGATTCCTCCAGCGGGGTGGTGAAGCGGGCGTCGAACAGTGCGCGCGACAGGCCGCCGGGATGATGACAACCGGCGCAGTTCGCATCCAGGTAGGAGCGGACACGATGTTCGGGGGCCGCAGTGAGATCTTCCAAGGGGGATAGTTTCGGGAGGCGCGGAATGTCGAGATCACCGGGCAGCCAGCCGCGTTTTTTCCATGCATCCAACTGGCCGGCGACGTTCAGTTGTGCGGTGTTCCACTGCGGGGCGAATCCGGCTGCGGGCATTTCAGGATCGAGTGCGGCGACCGTTCCCGGTGAAAGCCAGCGCAGGTCATTGGTGCCAGCGATGGGAACGACCGAAGCGGTGGTGGCTCTCTCAGGATCGGTCGTGTCGGATCGCCATGGATAGGCGGCGGCCTGATAGGTTCCGTTTCCATTCGCGATGTAAACCTGCGTTTCATGAGGTCCGTGATCGTTGGAGAAATGTTCGACGATGGTGGTTCCCTTCGGGAATGACCAACTCGAACCGGTGTTGACTTGAATCACGCTTTTTTCAGGGACGCGAATCCAACGGCTCGTCTTGAGGCCGGGTGTCCACGCGGGATCATTGAGCTGGAACGGATGAGATCCATCGGCTGGTGAGAGGTTTTTCAAATCGGAGAAAACACCGGTTTCGGAAAGGCGGCCGGGAGACTTGGCCTGCGCCACTGGAGGAGCTGCGTCGCCCAGATGGCGGATGCGGACAAGGGATCCACTGTTCGGGCGGAACTTCGCGGGATCCCGCCAGAAGGTGTTGCGATTGAGCACCCAAAGCGCTCCGTCCGGAGAAATGGTTAGGGCGACGGGTGCCGCCAGGCCCTCGGCAAATGGGATGAGTTTCTCGGGTTCCGAAGAGTCGATGGCGTGAAGCCAGTTGGAAGCCCAATCGGTGAACAGAAGCTTGCCATGCCATGAGGGTGGAAACGGTCCACCTGCCGGATAGAACGCCGCGCCGCAAATGCTGCGCCCGACGGTAGGCGGGTAGGCATGGATGGGATTGATGAGGCCGGCCTTCTTCGAAAATCCCTCAGCCTCCGGCCAGCCGTAGTTTCCTCCGGAAGTGATGATGTTGATTTCCTCGAAAGCCGACGCGCCGACGTCGCATTCGAAGATCCGCCCGGTGGCGGGTTCGACCGCGAGGCCGAAGGGATTGCGGATTCCGATGGCATGGATGCTCCGGTATTTTCCGTGGGTTTTACGATAGAAACCGTTGTCCTCTGGAATGCTGCCGTCCGGTTTCAAGCGGAGGATTTTTCCCTGGAGGGTATCGAGGGACTGGGAGGCATTGTCGTTCGTGTGTTCGCCGATCCCAATGTAAAGCATTCCGTCCGGGCCGAAAATGATTGTACCTCCCTGATGCCCTCCGGGCACGTTGCCTGCGATCTTTGCCTGATCATCACCCCGAAGCAGGACCATTTCACTTTCGGGATCAATGCGGTCCCCTGAAATCGTGAAGCGGCTGACCACGTGATGGGTGTGGGGTTCCTTGGCGACGTAAACGAGGAACAGATGGGGGATGCCGGGAAACTCCGGGTGCAGCGTGATCCCGATCAGGCCGCGTTCCCAATAGGTATCGAGGTGGGGTGCGAGGTCGAGTGCTGGGGTGGCTAACAGTTTTCCGTCCCGCACGATGCGAACCGCTCCGGTTTGTTCGGTATAGAAGATGCGGCCGTCCGATGCGGCGGTCACTGCGGTGGCGGCATTGATGCCTTCAACCAGGGTTTCGGCGACGAAACCCGGAGGAAGCTGGATCTCCGCGGCTGCACACAGAGTCAGGGAGACACTGATGGCCGTGAGGCGGAATTTCATGGCGTGCGGCTGCGAACGACCAGCGCGGGACCG
>JBIPND010000678.1:0-2702 GCA_044374015.1 Luteolibacter sp.
GTTGGTGTTGGGGCCGGCGTTGGCCATCGAGAAAATGCCCGCTTTGTCGTGCTTCAGCGAGCGGTCGATTTCGCAGGCGAACTTGTAGCCCGGGCCGCCGGAGCCGCTGCCGGTGGGGTCGCCGCCTTGGATCATGAAATTGGGGATCACGCGGTGGAAGGCGACGCCGTCGTAATAACCGCGCTTGGCGAGGTTGAGGAAATTGGCGCAGGTCATCGGGACCTGGGAGGCGAAGAGCCTGGCGTTGATATCGCCGACGGAGGTGTGGATGGTGATTTTGATGTCTGACATGGCCGCGAGGAAACACCGGTTTTCTCACTCTGGCAACTCATACCCGCGCGGCCGGGCGGGGAAATCAGGCATTGTCGGCGCTGGCGATCACCCAGCCGTATTCGCCGGCGATCTGCTCCTCGACCGGGCGGTGCAGGCCGCTGGGCAGGACGCCCCAGGTGTAGGTTTCGATTTCATAGTGCTGGCAGTATTCGGGGTGGTCGCGCCTCCAGTCGAGGACTTCCCGAGCCTGGTCGAGCGTGGAACGCAGCGGCGCGGCGGGCTGGGCATCGAGCGGAATGTGAAAATGGACGCGGGCCTCGGAGTATTTTTTCAGGTCGAACCCGCCGCTCTCCACGGCCTTGAAAAACTCCGGCAGGTCGTAGAAGCGGGCGACGTGCCCGGTGGTCGAGCGCAGCAGGGCTTGGTGGAAATAGGTCGGCTCATCAAATTCCCGGACCGCAGCCAACGCCGCGGGGTCGCGGGGATCCAGGGCCAGCGCGCTGGAGAGGTGGATCTTGGAAATTCGGATTCCGGCGTGCACCAGCGCGTCGAGCGACTCCCACGCGCCGTTATATTGCAGGGCGAAATGACAGGCGTCGTAATTCACCCCGATCCGACGGCGGATGATCCCGGCGTCCTTGGCTTCGGCATGGAGCCGGGCGAAAAACGCCATGGTTTCCTCGGTGTTCTCGAAATGTCCGAGCGGCTCCGGTTCCAACCCGAGGTGGAAATCAAGGCCGGTTTCCGTCGCGAGTTTTTCCAGCCACTCGGCCAATTCCAGCAAATGCGCGCGGATCAACGATTCGTCTGCTTGGAACGCCTTGAGCGAGCCGGGTAGGGTGGAAACGGAGGCTCCGGTGTCCGGTTTCGCGATCCCCGCGAGGATCCGGAACAAATTCTTGGTGTAATCGAGCCGTGCCCGGTCCGTCCAATCCGGCTGGAACACGCGCTCTTTCACCCGGGTTCCGTGGAAACTGCCGTAGGGAAAGCCATTGATCGTGAAGACATACGTGTTTGTCTGATCGAGCCAGTTTTTGAAATCCCGCAGATTTTCCCCGGTCAAAAGTTCCGCAGCCGCCACCGCGGACAGCCGCAAGCCGATCGCGAAGGGCGCGTCCGCCGCCAGCGTGCCGTTATTTCTCAAGCGGTCCCTCACGGCCAGCACATGGGTTGCAAGCACCTTGCGGGTCTCGTCCCAGGTTTCCGCAGGGTGGATATTGGTGCAGTAGGAAAGGTGGGATGACGCGAGTTTCAATGGAAGGGCGGGTTGCAGGAAGATGTTGCCGCGAAATGGGGTGGAGTCCAGAGCGGTTTCCCTCAATTGCTGGTCCGCAGCGCGGGTGCTTGACGACGGCTGGAAAATCGGTAATTTGTGATGAACTGAATCATCACAAATATGCAAACACTCACAGTCAGGGATTTACGCTATGATTTCGGCAAGGTGGAAGCCTGGTTGGCCGATGGCGAGGAGATCGAAATCACCAAACACGGCAAGCCAGTCGCCCGCCTTTCGCCGCCGGGCCGCAGAAGTGCGCCGAAATTCGATGCCGACGAGCACCGGCGAAGAATGAAGGAAACCTGGGGCGACCGGGTCTTCAGCGCGGAGGAAGTCAAAGAAATGCGGGAGGCCGAACTCGGAGACCGCAGTTGATCGCTTATCCGGACAGCTCGTTCCTGTGCTCGCTTTACCGGACTCAGGAAAATTCGGATCGGGCGGTGGCTTACCGCAAGGCGATGTCCGAACCGCTGCATGTCACGCGTTTGTTGCTGTGGGAATTCCGACAGTCCGTGCGCTTCCAGGCATTCCGACACCGTAAAAACCCCAATGTCGGCTACCCGCTCCATGAGGCGGAGAAAATGCTCTCGGATTTGGGGGATGACCTGCAGGAAGGGTTGGTGGTTTCGGTGGAGATCGATTTCACCAACATTCTCGTCACCGGCGAGCGCATTTCCAAGACCCGTACTTTCATCGGCGGGCACCGCAGTTTCGACATCCTCCACGTCGCCACCGCCATCGATCTCGATGCAAAGGAATTTCTTTCCTTCGACACCAATCAAATCGAGCTCGCCGCTGCCGAGGGATTGAAAGTCCCGCTCACGGACGAACCCCGGTGACGCGGGAATTTCTACTCCGTATGGGGTGTTGACCGGGTCCGGCGCGGTGCGGGTATATTCCGAGCCCGGTAGGAACTCATCATGAAACTCAAATCGTCCGTCATCGCCGCCATCGTTTTTGCGCCCGTTATTGGTGGGGCCGCGCCGCTCACGATCGAGGCAGTCAACTCCGTGTCGCTGGCCCGCAGCGCCCAGACGCTGGAACTCACGGCGGCGGATCTCGCGCCGTTGGGAGCGAAGGATCTCAACCTCGTCCACATTCAGGACGCTGCGGGAAATGAAATCCTCTGCCAGGCGATCGATCTCGACGGCGA
>JBIPND010000679.1:0-2700 GCA_044374015.1 Luteolibacter sp.
CCTTTGGCGGTGAGGGCGGCGAGCACCAGCGCGGCGGAGGCGCGGAGGTCGGAGGCCATGACGGGGGCGGCGGAGAGTTGGGCGACGCCGCGGACGATGGCGGTGCCGTGGTCCACCTTGATGTCGGCACCCATGCGCTTGAGCTCGGCGCAGTGCATGAAACGCTGCGGGAAAATGGTGTCCTTGATCACGCTAAGGCCGGGAGTGGTGGCGAGCAGCGCGGTCATCTGGGCCTGCATGTCGGTGGGGTAGCCGGGGTAGGGGGCGGTGGTGAGATCGACGCCATGGAGGGTTTCCCCACGATGGATGGTGCAGGTGTCGCCGGCGGGGTTGAACTCGACGCGGTGGCCGGAGGCTTCGATGGCGGCGGTGATCGCTTTCAGGTGCTCGCGGCAGACGCGGCGCAGGGTGACGCCTTCGCCCGCCAGCGCGGCGGCGGCCATGAAGGTGCCGGCTTCGATGCGGTCCGGGATGACGGTGTGCTCGACGCCGTGAAGTTGTTTGACGCCTTCGATGACGATGCGGCGGGTGCCGGCGCCGGTGATTTTCGCGCCCATCGAGTTGAGGAAATTCGCGAGGTCGAGCACTTCGGGTTCGGCGGCGGCGGATTCGATGACGGTGATGCCTTCGGCCAGGGTGGCGGCCATCATCACGTTGTCGGTGCCGAGCACGGTGGGTCCGTGGGTGCCGCGGAGGTCGATGACCGCGCCACGCAGGCCGTCTTTGGCGGTGAGGGTGATGTTTCCTCCTTCAAATTCGACTTTCGCGCCGAGCGCTTCGAGACCGCGCAAATGCAGGTCCACCGGGCGATCGCCGATGACGCAGCCGCCGGGCAGGGAGACGACGCAGCGGCCTTTGCGCGCCAGCAGCGGGCCCATCACGCAGATCGAGGCGCGCATCCGGCGGACGAGTTCGTAGGGAGCCTCGTCGAGAATATCGGCGCAGGTGATGCGGACGGTGCCGGAGGAACGTTCCACCTCCGCGCCGAGGGCGCTGAGGATCTGGATCATGTAATTGGTGTCGGAGACATCCGGGACGCGGCGGATGATGCAGTCGTCGGCGGTGAGCAGGGTGGCGGCGAGAATCGGCAGCGAGGCATTTTTCGAACCGGAGATGTTGATGCTGCCGCGCAGGGTGGCGCCGCCGTGAACTACGAGTTTATCCATGGGAAGTGATTTGAAAGGTGGCTCAAGGCCGTTTGGCGAAGGGAAACCGGGCGATGCCGGAGAGGTCGGTTTTCACTTCAATGGCGTTGAAGGAGCAAGCTTGGAGAATTTCGGCGACCTGTGAAGCCTGATCGTGACCAATTTCCAAAACCAGCCAGCCGCCCGGTTTCAGCCGCTGAAAGGCCTGCGGAATGAAACGGCGGATGAGGTCCAGGCCATCCGCGCCGCTGAAAAGCGCGAGCGCCGGATCGTGCAGGACTTCGCGGGCCATGGTGGCGCGTTCGGATTCCGGGACGTAGGGGAGATTGGCGACGATGCCGTCGAACGGGCCGGCGACGGCGGAAAACAGGTCGCTTTCGAGGAAATTGGCGTTGCTGATTTCGAGGGCGGCGGCGTTTTCGCGGGTGAGCGAAAGGGCGTCGGGCGAAACATCGGCCAGCGTGACATGCCAGCCCGGGCGCTCGCCGGCGAGCGTGAGTCCGAGCACGCCGGAGCCGCAGCCCATGTCGAGGATTTGCAAATCCGCGGCGAGTTCCCATTTCAAGATCCACTCGGCGAGCTCTTCGGTCTCCGGGCGCGGGATCAAGGCGCGGGCGTCGGTTTTGAACTCGTATTTGTGAAAATACACCGTGCCGAGCAAGTGTTGCAGCGGGATGCCTTCGCCGCGTTTTTTCAGAGTTTCGCGCAGCGGCGCGAGCTCGGTTTCCTCCAGCGGGCGGTCGAACTGCAAGTATAGGTCCATCCGTGTGCAGCCGAGTTGGCGGGCGACGAGCATTTGCATGTTGCGGCGCGCGTCCTCGACGCCGCGTTTTTCGAGATAGCGGGTGCCGCCATCGATGGTTTCCAGAACGGTGCTCATTGCGTAAGACGGCGGGACCTTGCGCGGCGATTGCGGCCCCGCCAAGACCTATCCTGACAATTTAGGATTGCGGGAGACTCGCGGATTGATAACGGGTGGCCATCCATTCGCCACTTTCCATCACCGGCCTCGGTGCCTTGTCCGCGCTCGGCAGCGATGTCGCATCCCATCACCGGGCGGTTCTCGCCGGCCAGGTGCCATTTCAATCCCTCGGGAAACTGCTAGGCGATGACAGCCCGCACGCGCTGCGGCCGGGCGCGTGGATCGAGCCGCGCTCGTTGTTGATTCATCGCAAATGGAGCCCGGCGACCATGGCGGCGCTGCATGTCGCCCGCCAGGCGATCGCCGAGGCGGGGTGGACGGCGGCGGAATTGAAGGATGCGGCGTTGGTCGTCGGCACCAGCCGTGGCAATGCGGCGGGCTGGTTGGGGCCGTGGCCCGGCCGCCGGCCGTTCAAGTTGATGGCGGCGAGTAATACCATCCATAGCGAGCCCGCCTCGGCCATCACCATTGAATTCGGCATCACCGGGCCCAACCATGTGTTGGCCAGCGGATGCGCCGCGGGTTTGGATGCGATCGGAATTGCCAAGTTGTTGGTCAACTCCGGCTTAGCTCCCCGCGCGCTGGCGGTGGCGGTGGATCTGCCGCTGGTCCCGCTGTTGTTGGATAACTATG
>JBIPND010000680.1:0-2699 GCA_044374015.1 Luteolibacter sp.
ACGGTGGAATTGACGCCGCGGCTGGTGGTGAGCCATTTCGTCAATCTAGGCGGGCTGTGGCGGGACGCGCCGTTGCGCCGCGCTTCGTTCGGCGTGGCGTTTTTCTGGGGCTTTGCGGCGTTCATCAATCTGTGGGCGGTCAAAGTGGCGAAAATGCTGACTCACGGCGGCGAGGGCTTTGGCACCATGTCGTCCGTTTTTCTAGCAGCGGGCTCGCTGGGCATGGCGGCGGGTTTCGGCTTCGCCGCGCTGCTGCTGCGCAAGCGCATCGAACTCGGCTGGGTGCCGCTGGCGGGCGTGCTGATGACCCTGACGGCCGGGCTGCTCGCCTGCCTGACACCCGGCGGCGGATGGTTTCTAACGGCGCTCGGGCTGCTGGCGTTTTCGGCCGCGGTGTTTCTCGCGCCGTTGAACGCCTGGATGCAGGACCGCTACCCGGCGGACAAGCGCGGCGAGCTGCAGTCCGCGGTGAATTTGCAGGATTGCCTCGCAGGCATGCTGGCGGTGGGACTGATTGTTCTGATGGAATCCGTTAGCGAAGCGCTCGGCGTGGATGCGGCGCTGGGATTCAGGATGCAAATGAGCTTCATCGCGCTGGTTTGCGGCTGGGCGACGGTTTCCATCATCCGCGTGCTGCCCGGCGATTTCATCCGGCTCATCGGCGTGGCGGTCATCCGCGCGATCTATCGAGTCCGGGTGCTGCATCCCGAACGCATCCCGAAATCCGGCGGGGTGCTGTTGTTGCCGAATCATGTGACCTATGCGGATGCGTTTTTCATCTCCGCTGCCTGCACCCGCCCGGTGCGTTTCGTGATGGACGATGCCTTCATGGCCTCGCCCGCGATCCGGATGTTCGTGGGGATTTTCGACACGATGACGATCCGCCAGGATCAACCGTTAGAGGCGATCCGCGGCATGATCAAGGCGTTGAAAAACGGCGATCTCGTGTGCCTGTTTCCCGAGGGCCAACTCACCCGCACCGGCGCGCTGTGCGAACTGCGCCGGGGCTTCGAACTCACGGCGAGAAAGGCGGGCCACCCGCTGATTCCGATGTGGTGCGATGGGTCGTGGGGCTCGATTTTCTCCTACGAGCGCAGCCGCTTCGTCCGCAAAGTGCCGGCTGGGTTTCCGCAGGGATTGTCGTTTGCGTTCGGTGAAGCGATCACGCCGGCGGAGGCGAATTTGGCGGTGGTGCGCAACAGGATGTTAGAGGCATCGGCGGCGGCGGTGGCCAATCGTTTCCGCGCGGCCGGCTGGGGTGCGCGGATGCCGCGCGGGAAAGGACCCGGCCTCGAAAGCTTCCGCGCGAGCGAGGAGGCCGTGCGCCGGCGGGCGTGGGTGAATGGCTACCAGATCGGGCAGGTGAACGGGTTGCAACGACATCGGCCGTTTCACATTTTAGAGGATGACTCGGCGGTGTTGGATTTGCCGGGTGTCACTCTAACATTCCCGGATTTGTTTGGCGCGAAGGTGGAGATTCGCGAGCTGCCGGAGCCCGGAGTGTGGGTCGGCGGGGACCGCTTGCGGGATGTTTTGGCCGCGGCGGATTTGTCCGGCGAGTTCGTTTTTTACGACTTCGGCGCACGTTGTCAGGAGCCTGTGATGCTGGCAGGCGTGCTGCATTTGCCGTGCCTCGCGGTGAACGGCACGGTGATCGCGATGTCGATGCCGCACCCGCCGAAAAGCAAGCCGGGCGACGACGACCAGCCCGGCCACAAGCCGGGATCGTGGGGCAGGCTGCTGCCGGGATGGTATCTGGGAGGCAACCGTGTTTTCGGGCCGGCCGCGCCGGAGCAAGGTCTGGAGTTGCCGGCGGGGGCGTTTGCCGACGCCGAAGGCTTTCTATGTTGGGGGTGAAACGCTGCGGATGCCGTTTTCCTCGATGGTGATCAGCCGCTTTTTCCAGAGCGCTCCGGTGGCTTGTTTGAAGCTGCGCTTGCTGACGCCGAGTTCTTCGTTGATTTCGGCGGCGGGGCTGTGATCGCCAAGCGACCAAAAGCCACCGCGCGCATCCAGCTCCGCGAGGATCTGGGCTTCGAGCCCATCGATTCTGGCGCGTCCGGGAGGATGCAGGCTGAGATCGATTTTCCCGTCAGGGCGGACGGCGGTGACGTAACCTTTGAGCATTTCTCCGGGTCGCAGCGGCTGGAAAACGTCGTTGGCGAAGAGCAGGCCGCTGTGGGTGCTGTTGACGATGGCTTTGTAACCGAGCGCGGTTTTGCCGTAGATGATGAGATCGACTTCCTGCTCCGGCTTAAACTGGTGCTGGACCTGATCCATGTGCCGGGCGATGCGGGTGGTGGCGACGATGCGGCCGCTTTGTTCGTCGATCTGCACATAGACGATGTAGAATTTGCCGACTTCCATGCGCTCTTTTTGCTCACGAAAAGGTACGAGCAGGTCCTTGGGCAGGCCCCAGTCGAGGAAGGCCCCGACGGCGGTGACGGCCGCGCATTTCAACCGGGCAAATTGGCCGGGCATGACCTTGGGAGCCTTGAGCGTGGCGACCGGGCGGTCCTCGGAATCGTAATAAAGGAAGACATCGACGAAATCCCCGATGGCCCATTTCACCGGCATTTCGCGACGTGGCAGCAGGATTTCGCCCAGCTCGCCGCCATCCAGAAACAGCCCGAAGGTTTTTTCGTGAAGGATTTTCAAGGATGCGCGCTCGCCGATGTTTGCCATGCCGGAGCTTGGCA
>JBIPND010000745.1:0-2699 GCA_044374015.1 Luteolibacter sp.
TGGCGATCGCTGCCGGGATGGTGATTTGATTTTTTCCTGTGACCGTGGTAATCATGAGTGGAATTTATTCCATGCGGATTTGCTCATCAAGGGGAATGTCAGCTTCATGGGATTTTGGGGTTGTCGGGGAGATTCTTGCGGCTGAGCGGGGCGAACCTGCGGGGATTGTGGCGGGAGAAGAGTTTACCGCAAAGGCGCATGAGAATTAACTTGGACGAATGGGACGTTTCGCAAGCGGAAGTCTCGCGAATGACGGGGATTCCCTCACCCCATTTGACCGACATGAAAAAGAGCCGCTGCCGTTGCACGCCGGAATACGACCTGCGCCTGAGCCGCTACCTCGGGACCTCTCCCGGCTTTTGGCTGCGTCTCCAATTGGACTACGAACTGATGCAGGCCGAGCGCGAGAAAGATGAGAGGATCAACCGCGAGGTGCAGTCGCACGCGGCTTGAAACATTCTTTTCAAAACCAATTGTTTATTGCCAGAGGGTCGGTTTGATTCTTGAGGCGCGTGCGCAAGTGAGCCGTCCGGCAGCGGAGTTTTCCTCAAGCTCGGCGAGGTGGTTGGTATACCCATTTCCCGCTCTTCGTCCCAACGGGGCGGATCATCGGAGCCCGGCACGCAGTGCCGGGTCGGGATTCGCTGAAATCCGCGCGTCCTACAGGGACGCTTCATGCGGGAGAGATGCCAATGCCCTAAGCCGTCGTCGCCAACTCCCGTCGCCTCTCACTGCATGAACCGTCCCTACAGGACGGAGCCCCATGTCCATGCCAACCACCCGGCACTGCGTGCCGGGCTGTGATGAAAGGCCCCGTTGGGACCGAAGACATTTCCGACCATCGCGGAAATGTGTCTAACGATCAGGGCTTACGCCACCGGGTGAGTTCCAGCCACACTTCCGGGGTAATCAGGTTTTGTCGAAAACCTGCTCAACTACGTGCCATTCGAGCAGGGCCTGATTGTCCCTTCCGCTGCCGGGACGATGAAGATGAAGCGACCATAAAGTTGCCCCCCCTTAATGTTTTTCGGTGAAGGTCAGGCCCAGCTCGTTTTCCAAGCCGGTGATTTTCGCGCGTTCGCGGGGTTCGATGAAGGCGATCGAGATGCCTTTTTTGCCGGCGCGCGCGGTTCTGCCGCTGCGATGGGTGTAGTATTCGATCTGTTCGGGAAGCTGGTGGTGGATGACAAACGACAACCCTTCAACGTCGATGCCGCGGGCGGCGACGTCGGTGGCGATGAGGAACTGGACCTTGGTGTTTTTGAAGGCGCGCATCACCTTGTCGCGTTCCTTCTGGGTGAGGTCGCCGTGGATCACATCGACCGGGAACTTGCGGACGGTGAGTTGTTTGGCGAGCACGATCGCTCCGGCGCGGGTGCGGCAGAAGATGATGCCGCGCTCATCCTTTTGTTTTCTGAGGAACTCGGAAATGAAATCGGTCTTGTCATCGCGCGAGCAGGTGACGAAGCGGTGGTCGATGTCGCGGTTGACGACGTGGCCCTTGTCGATTTTGAGCAGGTGGGCCTTGGGCGACATGTAGTCCTTGATCAGTGCCTGGATGGTGTCCGGAATGGTGGCGGAAAAAAGCCAGGTGCTGCTGCGGCTGCGGGTGAGGGCGAAGATTTTCACCAACTCCTTTTTGAAGCCCATGCTGAGCATTTCATCGGCCTCATCGAGCACGAGGTGTTTGACGTGGGCGAGGGTGAGCGCCTTGCGCTTGAACAGATCTAACAATCGTCCCGGGGTGGCGACGACGATGTGCGTCGGGCGCTGCAGCGCGGCGGCCTGGCGGTCCATGTCCTCGCCGCCGCAGATGGCTTCGGTGAAAATCTTGTCGGTGTGTTTGGTGAAGCGGAAAAGTTGTTTGGCGATCTGTTTGGCCAGCTCGCGGGTGGGGGCGATGACCAGGGCCTGGATTTCATTCACCTGCGGATTCACCTTGGTGAGAAGCGGCAGGCCGAAAGCGGCGGTCTTGCCGGTGCCGGTCTGGGCTTGGGCGATGAAGTCGCCGTTGTGCTCCATCAGCCAGGGGATGGCTTCTTCCTGGATGCGGGTGGGATTGCGGATGCCAAGTTCCTCAAGGCCCTTGATCAGATTGGGGGAAACCCCGAGTTCTTTGAAAGTTTTCAACGTCGTGTGTGCCGGTGGATTCGCGTGGCGGGCGGCACCATGACCGGGCCGGCGGGCGTTGGCGAGCGATCAATGCGGGGACGCGCAAGGAGGTGGGAGCGGCAGTGTCGGCGTCTAACTGTTTCCGGCGAACCCTGAGGGCGGTAAGGCAAGGAAAGAGACCATGAAGAAAGCTTCGCGCAGCTCACGGGCATCGACGCTCACAGAGCGCCGCTACAAGCGGTCCATTCGCGCCCTGTAGCGGCGTGTCTATGACCGTCGCGCGAAAGGGAAGCCTATGAAGAGGCTTCGCGCAGCTCACGGGCATCGACGCTCACAGAGCGCCGCTACAAGCGGTCCATTCGCGCCCTGTAGCGGCGTGTCTATGACCGTCGCGCGAAAGGGAAGCCTATGAAGAGGCTTCGCGCAGCTCACGGGCATCGACGCTCACAGAGCGCCGCTACAAGCGGTCCATTCGCGCCCTGTAGCGGCGTGTCTATGACCGTCGCGCGAAAGGTAAGCCTATGAAGAGGCTTCGCGCAGCTCACGGGCATCGACGCTCACAGAGCGCCGCTACAAGCGGTCCATTC
>JBIPND010000065.1:0-9289 GCA_044374015.1 Luteolibacter sp.
AGTTGTTCGGGAAACGGGCAGTCCTGGCAGTCGGAGAAATCCTCGAGGCAGAAATCCTGATAGACCTGGAGCAGCGCCTGGTGATGGCAGACGCGGCGCACCCATGGCTGGGCGGCTTTGGAGGAGCCGAAGAGCCGCAGCGAGCAACGCTTCACCTTGTCGTTGGGCGCGGAGTTGCGCAGCTTGAAATAGGAGCCGAAGGTCATGCCGTCTTCATGCATCGCCAGCGGCGCGAGGTGGTTGGCGATCAGTTCCAAGGCCTGCGCGCGGCCGAACAGCGCGACGCGTTGCGCCGATGCCGCCGAGGTGAGCGTGTGGTGGTGAAGCCAGAACGGGTGCTCGAGGGCCTGGAGGAAATCGATGACCGGCTTGACGTTGAACGGCCGGGCGAGCGCGAGGCGACGGTATTGCGGCCAGACTTTGACCAGGGCGGCCAGCGCGCCCACCCGCCGGTGCGGATGATTCGCCGGGCGCTGGCCGTGGGTTTTCCACGGGATCGCGCGGTCCGCCGCCACCTCGAAACGGGCGCGGTTCTTCCACCACGTCTCCCACAGCACCCGCAGATACTCGCGGGTGTCGGACGGCACCAGCTCGTGCATTTGGGCGGTTAGAAAACCGGCGGTGCCGAAGAGGATCGCTTCGGTGGCGTCGGGTTCCGCTTTGAGCACGCCGAGCGGCAGCCGTTGCGCCAACAACCGCATCGCGAGCGAATTCCCGCGGTAGCCAAGGGTTTCGGCGGTGGCTTGGAACAGGGCGGCGTCGCGGCCGTGCGCATCCGCAGTTCGCAGGAATCTCTGGGCCTTGGTGTTCGCACGCAGCACGGCGGCCTCTGTTAGCAGCCGCTCGATCGCGCCGACCGGCATGCCTTTCAACGGATAGACGCAGCGCCCGGGATGGGCGATGGCGACTTCGCGCTGCGGGCGGTTCAAGGCATCGGCAAGCTGCATCTCGGTGATCACGACCTGTGGCACCTCGCGATGGTCCAGCGTCCGGGTGAAAATGCGCCGCGCGTCGGAGCGGAAAACCACGTGCAGGATCACCTCCTGAAACGCCGGATTGCCCGAGTGTCCGTGCGCTTCCCAATCGTTGGATTCGGGATCCAGCTCTAACGGGCCGGTCTTGAGCTCGCCATCGATTTCGATCGCCGCCTGATGGAAATCCGGGCCCGCCCCGCGGTTCCATTCGCCGAACTGGACCATCCGGATGCGCTTGCCGGTGGTGGTCCGGAAGTCCCTTCCGAACGCCCCGGAAAACCACAGCGCCTGCAATTCGAGTTCCGGCGGCAGCACGTCGGCCGAGGTCTCGGCAAAGGCGAGCGGCGGGTGCCAAATCGATTCTAACAAAAATCCGTAAGTCATGTGGAAAAGGGCTCCCGCGTCAGGGTTTCGGCAGCGGGGGAGTTTTGGTCGGGTCGGCGGGTGGCGGCGGCGGTGGATCGAGGATATCCAGCCAGCCTTGCAGGGCTTCGCTTTCGGGAATCGGGCCGTATCGCAGCTGGGCATCGCGCAGGGCCTGGATGGCGAGATGCTTGCGGTTGGCGGCGCGATCGATGGTGATCCCATGGAAATCCTGGCGCATTTTATCCTCGGTTTTCACATACAGCTCCTTGGCCTTGCGGAACGCGAGGGCGGCCGCAGGCGCATCGCCGCGGTGGAGCAAATCCAGCCCGACCGCCTCCCGGAGCACGCCGCTGTTCATCCGCGCCGAGGCTTTTTCGAGCTGTTTGCGGCGTTCCAGCGGATCGCTCCCCCACTCCAGCGCGGCGGCCCGGAGTGCGCGGTAGGGAATGTCCGGCTCCTGTTTTTCGCCGGTGCCGCTGAGGTGGCGGAAGGGGCGGTAAAGCGGATCGCCGAGGACCACGCCTTGCCAGGAAGTCACCGGCATCGCCATCCAACAGGCTTCCACCCAGCTGTGTCCGGCGAGCAGGCGTTTGTGCAGCAGGCTGAAATCGTGGGTGAGATGCAGATAGGGTTCGTAAACATTGCCGATCGTGACCGCCGCGCCGCGCTCCAGCAGCGGGCCGCTCCAATTTTTGTTAGGATCGGTGAGCTGCTCGGCGCTGAACGAATGCAGATGCATCGCGATCGCCCCTTTGCGGAAGCGGAAACCCGGATTCAAAAACGGCCCGCTGACGCTCCAGTCATACCAACCCTGATAGATCGCGGCGTCGGTCATCGGATAGTTTTTCGGCAGCGTGTCGTTGAAGCGGTCCACCACGGTCGGGATGCCCACCGGACCGTTCGCTTTCACGGTTTCCTCCAGCCATTGATCGCCCTGCGGAAATTTGTTGGCGATGTCCACGTAGGCCATGCCCCAGAGGCCGGTTTTTTCGGTTTCCACGGCGTCGCGGATCATCCGCTCACAGGTCGCGAAACTTGGCGCGTCGATTCTGGCAGTTAGAACGAGGAACGGCAAATTGGCATCGGCGATCGGGCTGAGGCTCTGGTGGAATTTGTTCACCAACACGCCGTTCGTCGGCAAACCTTCCACGCCGAACATCGCCAGCTCGGAATCCACCGACGCCTCGTCGCGGCCGGCGATCGGATCCTGCGGCGGGGCCTCCGGCTTGGCGTCCGGTTTTGCCGGCGGCTTGGGCGTCGGCTGGATGCGCAGCGGCACCCCGCGCATCAATACCAACACCCGGATTTTGTTTTCCACCGGCAGTTTCACGCCGTTTGAGTCGAGCCGGCGCACCCACCAGGCGCGGAAGTCGAATTGATTGCGCAGCGGGTTGAGCAGCAACCGCACGTAGTCCTCGCGGGAAATGTCGGCGGTTTTCGGCAGGTCGAGCGCAATCAGGTTTTCCGCCGGAATCCCGCGCACGTCGCGATAGATTTCCGCCAGTTGCTTGGATTCCGGCAACGCGGAATTGTACAACACCGCCACCGAGGCGGGCGTCGGCGCAGCCCCCCAAACCGGTGGCAGACCCACCAGCAACAGGCAAAGCACAGCGAAAAATCTCATCTGCGGAAGCATGCCCGGAAGCCTTGATCATGCAAGACCGACGATTCGGTCAGAGCGAAATCCGCAGGCCGTCCCAGGCGACGTGGACCTGGCTTGGCAGCTCGGCCTCCAGCGTTTCGAAATCAAACTCGTGCGACAAATGCGTCAGCCACGCCTCGCCCGCTTCTGACTCTTCGATCGCCGCCAGCGATTCTGACAGGGTGAAATGCGTCGGGTGGTCATCGACCCGCAGCGAATCGACCACCAGCACATCGACGCCCCGAATCAGCTTCATGGTGTCTTCCGGGATGCGTTTCACATCGGAAATGTAAGCCACCTTGCGGGAAAGCGGGTATTCAAACAAAAACCCGACCGTCTCCACCGAGGCGTGGTGCACCGGCAGCGGCGTGATTTTCAAATCCCCATGATAGAACGGCCCATCGATGATCAACGCCTTCGGCCTGACATAGCCGCGGATCAGATTTTCCGGTGAAAACGCCCAGCCATACATTTGGATCAGGGTGTTCATGCACTCCTCCGTGGCATGCAGCGGCAGCGGCTCGCGCTTTTTCCAACAGAACGCCCGCAGCTCGTCAAAGCCCGCCACATGGTCGAGATGCGAATGGGTGTAAATCACCGCGTCGATTTCCCGCAGCCCCTGGCGCAACGCCTGCATCCGCAGGTCCGGCCCGGAGTCCACCAGCACGGTGGTCTCCCCCGCCCTGACGAAAACCGATGAGCGGAAGCGCTGGTTTCGCGGGTCCGGCGAGGTGCAAACCGCACAGTCACAACCAATCACCGGCACGCCCACCGAGGTGCCCGTCCCCAGAAATGTCATCGAAAAATCCGCCACGCGGCGATGCTACACATCCCCCCGCCCGCCGCAACCCCGGCAAGCAGGATCATGCTTTGAAGCGGCCGGTGGGCGTCATTTTCATTTGTCGGGCGCGCATCGTGGCTTAAACTCCGCGACCACTCTGACTGACCAAACGATGATTTTCTCCACCCTCAAACTGCTGCTGCCCGCTTTTCTAACCGTGATGCCGCTGGCCGCCTTCGAGCTGCCGTCCAACTCGAGCCAGTGCCTGATGGGCATTGCCGGCGGTTGGGATTCGTCCACGGTCACGCTCACGCTTTATGAGAAAAAAGGCGGCTCGTGGAAACCGGCGGCGGAGCCTTGGAGCGGCCGGCTGGGGAAAAGCGGGCTGGTGTGGGGGCTCGGGCTGCATCCGGTGCCCGCCAGTGGGGCGGTGAAAAAAGAAGGCGACATGCGCGCGCCCGCCGGGGTTTTCGAGATCGGCGGCGCGTGGGGCCGCGAGCCGAGCATCCGCAAACATCCCAAGCTGTTTTACCGCCAGGTGACCTCGCGCGACCTGTGGGTGGAGGATCCCAGTTCCGATCAATACAACCGGAATGTCATTCTCAAACAGGAGCCGGCCACCGCGTGGGAGAAAAAACAACAAATGAAACAAACCGACGCCGCGCACGTGCTCAAGTTGTTCATCGCCCACAATGCGCCGCCGAAAGTGGTGCCGAATGCCGGGTCGTCGATTTTTTTCCACGTCTGGCG
This sequence comes from Luteolibacter sp., assembly GCA_044374015.1. GTDB lineage: Bacteria > Verrucomicrobiota > Verrucomicrobiia > Verrucomicrobiales > Akkermansiaceae > Luteolibacter. The sequence goes on from JBIPND010000065.1 coordinate 4,514, forward strand.
CGGCGGTGGCAGCCGCCCGACCGCCGGCTGCACCACGATGGATGAGGCCAAACTGCGGTGGCTGATTTCCAACATCGACCCGACGCGCCGCCCGCTTTACGTGCTGCTGCCCAAAGCGGAATACGGGAAATATCGCGATGCGTGGAAGCTGCCTTGAGCGCTACCGGGAGCGCTGACGTCCTCGTCGGCGAGCGAATGGGGTGCCAATGGAGGGACGTTGCCGGCTTTTTCATTGGCTTCTCATTCGCGGTGCCGACGGGGACGTCGGCGCTCCCGGGAGCGCCGACGTCCTCGTCGGCTTGTGAATGAAGTGCCAATGAAGGGACGTCACCGGCTCTTTCATTGGCTTTCTCATTCGCGGTGCCGACGGGACGTCGGCGCGCCCGGGAGCGCTGGCGTCCTCGTCGGCTGTGAATGGGGTGACCATGGCGCGACCTTAGCGGCTTGCTCATTGGCTTCTCATTCGCGGTGCCGACGGGGACGTCGGCGCTCCTGAGTATCACTCAGGCCAGACGATGGTGGGTGGCGCGCCGGACCAGATCGGGTGCTTGGGATCGAGGAGGTTGCGGCCGTCGAGCAGCACGTGTCCGTTCTTTTCGATGTTCACCGAAGTGACGCTGTTGTCCATCCGGAGGATGATTGCCTTGCCGTCGAAACGCTTGGGATCGAAACGGTCGGTTCCGGGAATCAACGGAGTGACGACCAGCGGGCGGGATGGGTTTCCTGTCGAGCTGAGGCCGGCGAGGTAGGAAAATCCGCATTCACCTTTTTCCAAGGCGCTGGCGGGGGAGATGACACCATCCGGCTTTCGACCTCCTTGAACAAAGGCGTAAAACATCTGTTCGCTTTGAACGATGTCTGAGGCCAGCAGTTGTCGGAACATGTCGTTGGAGGTTTTGGTTCCGAGCGGCAGCGGGCTGCCCGTTTTCTTTTGAACGGCGGCGATGGTGGTCGCATCGGGAAATTTCCCGTATTCCGCATCGAACTCAAACAGTGCGAGACCGATCTGCCGGGCATTGCTGACGGCTTCGGTCTGGTCTGTATTTTTGTAGCTGCGAACCGTCATGGGTATGGTCAGCAACACGAACAAACCGAAGATGGAAAGCGAGCCGGCGCCGACGAGCCAATTCCATTTGATGCGGGATTGGATCGCCGCGTCCGAGGGCGGCGGGGCGGGGGCGTTGGGTGGCGGTTGGGGGAGCATTTTTTGGGGTTCCGGAGGCGGGTTCAGGGCTCTCCTTGGGTGCTTCATAAGGAGCGCGACACTTCGGGTCGCCAGGCGCCTGCGAGGCCGCTGGGTGGAGCTTCGCGCTTCTCATCGGCTTCCCATGCGCCTCGGCGGCCGGAGTCCGCCGCTCCGACGACGTTGGTCAGGAGGTGGATCATGGCTTGGGCGGCTTGTTTGCCGGTTTCCAAAACTTCGTGGTGGTCGAGGGTGTCGGCGGTGATGCCGGCGGCCCAGTTGGTGAGGCAGGAGAAGGCGGCGACGCGCAGGCCGAGCGAGCGGGCCTGGATGGTTTCGAGCACGGTGCTCATGCCGACGGCGTCGGCGCCGAGGCTGCGCAGCATGCGGATTTCCGCCGGGGTCTCGTATTGCGGACCGCGCAGGCCGGCGTAAACACCTTCATGGAGGGGCATGCCGGAGGATTTGGCGGCGGCGCGGAATTCCGCCCGCCATTCGGCATCGTAGGCGACGGATAGATCGACGAAGTCGGCGCCTGACAAGGGTGAGGATGCGGTTAGATTGAGGTGGTCGCTGAGCATCATCCAGGAGCCGGGCGGAAACTCCGGGTTGAGGGTGCCGGCGGCGTTGGTGAGAATGAGCTGGCGGATCCCCTGCTCCGCCAGCCAGCGGACGCCGGCGGTGACGGTGCGCGGGTCGTGGCCTTCGTAAAGGTGGACGCGGCCTTTCATCAGGACGACCGGGGTTTCACCCAGTTTTCCGAAGAGAAATTTCCCGTCGTGGCCGGGCACGGAGGACACGGGCAGGCCCGCGGTGGCGAAGGAAACTTCGCGTTCTGTGACTACGGCATCCGCTAACAATCCAAGGCCGGAGCCCAATACGATTCCAATCATGGCCGGAGGGTATCCGGTTTGTTGGAAGATGGAATCGCAAAGAAATCGATCAGAGCGGCAAGTCGTAACTGCGGCCGCCGACGCCTTCATACCAGCGAAGATAGGCGAGATTGACCATCGAGTAGCCGCCGGCGGTCGGATAGTTTCCGGTGAAATACCAATCGCCGCACGGTCCCTTGATCGAGGCGTGGAGGTTTTCGATGGTTTGGAAAATCACCTGGACCTCGCCGCTCCAGTCGATGCCTTCCGGATAGACCATGCGGCTGACTTCGGCGGAGATTTCGTCGTCGGTGAATGCGGCGTAAACTTCCTTGACGCGGTTGGTGCGGGCGTGGGCGGGCAACTCCAACTCGGCGCGGCAATGATCGTAGATCTGGTCCAGCAGCGATTGCCGGCCCGCTTTGCGATGGAGCGCGACGGCGGCGGCGAAAGCGATGAATTTGCCGAGCTCCGACATGTCGATGCCGTAACAATCGGGATAACGGATCTGCGGCGCGGTGGAGCAAACGACGATCTTGCCTGGCCGGGTGCGGGCGAGGATCTTGAGGATCGATTGTTTGAGGGTGGTGCCGCGGACGATGGAATCGTCGAGCACGACGAGGAAATCGCCGGGTCTCACGACGCCGTAGGTGATGTCGTAAACGTGGGAAACCATCTGGTCGCGGCCTTTTTCCTGGGAAATGAAGGTCCGCATCTTGATGTCCTTGTGGGCGACTTTTTCGCCCTTGGGCCAGTTGCGGAGGATCAGGTCGTCCACCAGCTCGGGGGTTAGAGTGCCTTCTTTGGAGGCTTCCAGGAGCGATGAGCGGACTTCCTGGCGGCGGTAAAGGCGCAGGCCGTCCATCAGGCCGTAGTAGGCGGTTTCCGCGGTGTTGGGGATGAACGAGCAGATGGTTTTTTCAAACGCGCCGCCGATGGCCTCGACGATTTGTGACACCAGCGCGGCGCCCATGGCTTTGCGCTCACGGTAGATTTGCGGGTCGTTGCCGCGCGAGAAGTAGATTTTCTCGAACGAGCAGGGCGTGAATTTCTGGGGTGGCGCGAAGGCGGAGTCGGTGATGGTGCCATCGGACTTGATGGTGATCATCGAGCCGGGATCGATGGCTTTGACTTGGCTGGCGTCCGCCTCGAACACGGTCATCAACGGCACCCGCTCGGAGGCGAAGGCAATGACTTCGTCGGTGATCAGCATGTGGCAGGGCCGGATGCCGCGGGGATCGCGCATGACGAACATGTCGCCGTTGCCAATGACGCCGCAGATCGCGTAGCCGCCGTCCCAGGCGGCAGCGGACTCGGCGACGAGCTTAGGCACGTCGAGCGCGGCGGAAATTTGCGCGGGCATTTCGGCACCGGGCACCCCGGCGTCGCGGAGGTGGCGGTAAAGATCGGTGTGGGCTTCGTCGAGATGGTAGCCAATTTCCTCCAGCACCGTCTGGGTGTCGGTGCCGAAAACCGGGTGCTGGCCGCGGTCGATGAGCACCTCATTGAGCTCGCCGGCGTTGGTCATGTTGAAATTTCCGAGCACCATCAGGGTGCGCGTCGGCCAGTTGCTGCGGCGGAGGTAGGGATGGCAGCAACCTTCGTCGAAGTCGCCGGAAGTGCCGTAGCGCAGGTGGCCGACGAGGATTTCGCCGCCGAAATCGAAGTGTTTTTTGACGCTTTCCGGGTCCTTGTGGTCCATCACGCCCTTGCGGGACATTTTGTAGAAGCTCTTGGTTTCCTTGCGGAAAATCTCGGCGAGCGCGTCTTTTTCGATGCCGCGGCGACGGTTGACGTAGGGCTGGCCGATTGGCATGTCGATCTTGACGCAGCCGATGCCGGTGCCGTCCTGGCCGCGGTTGTGCTGCTTTTCCATGAGGAGAAACAGCTTGTTGAGGCCCCAGAGGCAGGTGCCGTAGCGGTCGTAGTAGTAGGCCAGCGGTTTGCGGAGTCGCACCGCGGCGATCCCGCATTCGTGTTTGAGGAAGTCGCTCATTCGTGTTTGGAAATAATCATCATCCACCAATCACCCGGACGCGAACACCTTCTTCAGGAACCATTCGTCCGAGGACCGTGCCGCCGTCGCCGGCTTTGAGGGCGGCTTCGACATCGGCTTCGGCGACGATGGCCACCCAGCCGATACCCATGTTGAAGGTGTGGAAGCGGTCTTCCGCATCGACGTGGCGGAGGAGTTTCTCGATGCCGGGAAGCTCCCAGCGCGGGATTTCCAGATCGGCCCCCATGCCGCGGAACAGGCGCTCGAGGTTTTCGGGCAGTCCGCCGCCGGTGATATGGGACATCGCTTTGGGCTTCACCCCGGATTTTTTCAAATCGCGGGTGACATCGTGGTAAAGGCGGGTGGGCTTGAGCCAGGCGTGGAGTTCCTCGTCGGCGACCTCGCCGGGAAATTCGTTGAGCACGCGGCGGACGAGCGACCAGCCATTCGCGTGAATGCTGTCGGACGCGTAGCCGATCAACACATCGCCGACGGCGACGGTGGTGGGATCGATGAGGTCGGGCTTTTCGGCACAACCGATGCAGAATCCGGAAAGTTCGATGACATTCGCGGGGACGATGCCGGGCATTTCGGCGGTTTCGCCGCCGGCCAGGATGCAATCGCAGGCTTCCAAATAATCGGCCATGCCGGAAATGAGGCGGGTGATTTTTTCCTCATGCAAGGCGGCGATCCCGATGTAATCGAGGAACAACAGCGGATCGCCA
>JBIPND010000681.1:0-2696 GCA_044374015.1 Luteolibacter sp.
GGCGTGGGCGAGATTGATGGAAACGGTGGTTTTACCCACCCCTCCTTTTTGGCTGGAAACGGCAATACTGATCACACGGCGTAGGGAATTATGGCATTACGCTAGCTTCGGCTTGCCACATCGGAAGTCTTTTCTTCAAGATGCCGCTACCAAGCGGAAGATGGTGGCGTTTTTCTTCCCCCCAATTTTTTATGAATCCTCCATATTTTTTCCGTCGGGCATCGGTTGTGGCGACTTGGTGCGGCTTGTTGCTCGCTGCGGGGGGGTGTCGGAAAATGGCTCGGAATGAAGCGGGCCAGGATACCGCCGCGCCGCAGCTGCTCGTGCCCGAGCTTCAGTCCAACAGCATTGGCACGCTGCCGGGGGCGGTTTACCGGACTCAGGCGAAATCTCCGATTCATTGGCAGCCGTGGACCCCCGAGACCCTGCAGCGGGCGAAGGCGGCCAACCGGCTGGTGTTCGCCGTGATCGTGATGCCGCAACAGCCTGGCTTTCAACAAGTCCTCGCGTCGATGGCGGCCGACAGCAGCTTGGTTTCCACCATCAACCGCGATTACGTGCCGGTGCTCATCGACGGCGACGCGTCGCGCGAGATCGGACTGTTGACCGCGGATTTGTGCGCGGAAATCAAACGGGGCCTGCAATTGCCGTTGTTCGTCTGGATGACGGCGGATGCCAATCCGGTGGCATGGATCCCGGTGGCCGCCAACCAATCCGGCACGGTGACGGAGTTGTTCGGCCAATCCCACGAAATGGTTGGGCGGATGTGGCAGGATGATCCCAAATACGTGCTGCAAAACAGCGCGCTCGACAATGCCAACCGCCGGGCACGCCTCGCCCAGCGCAAAAACGCCAAAGTGATGAGCGAGGTTCCCGCCGAGGATGCCGTGCGGGCGTTGCGCCAGCTTTCCTCGTTCTACGACCCCTTTTCGCGGACCTTCGACGAGGCTGGCGGGCTGTTCCCCTCGGGGGCGATCGATCTGATGGCGACGGCGGCCATCCACCCCGGGCTGCCTCCGGATGTGCGGGCGCGCAGCTTGGAAACCACTCGCGAACTGCTCGTCGATTTGCTCTCCAGCGCGATGTTCGACCCGTTGGAAGGTGGAGTTTTTGCCACGCGGCGGGGTATTTCCTGGGCGCTGCCCGGGTTTTTCCGCGATTGCGGCGGCCAGGCGCGGGCGGCGGTGGCGTTGATCAATGCGCATCGCGCCACCCGCGATCCGCAGGCGCTGGAAAAGGCGCTCGGGCTGATTGCTTATGCCGAAAAAACCTTCGCCACGCCGGACGGGCTGTTCGCCGTGGGCATGGCCGCCGAGTCGGATCCGGCGATGTGGCTTTGGAGCGTGGAGGACATCGAGAAAGAATTGCCGCCGGAAGAAGCCGCTTGGTGGATCAAGGCCGCCGGCATGAAGGGCTTGGGAAATCTGCCGTCGGAGGTCGATCCCCGGCGTGAATTTTTCCGCAGCAACAGCCTGGCGGTATCCAAGTCCGCCGCAGCCCTCGCCGCCGAACATGGGCTGTCCATCGCTGAGTTCGCTCCGCGGTTTGAGCTGGCCCGGAAAAAACTGCTGAAGGTGCGCAACGCCCGGATCGGCCAACTTCCGCGCGATGTGAGCGCGCATGCGGGAAGCAGTTTCCGGATGGTTTCCGCCTACGCCGCAGCCTTCGGCGTGACCGGCGATGCGGCTTTCCGCGACAAGGCGGTGGCGCTTTTGAAAAAGTCCCGCGAGGCCTTCAGCCGCGGCGAGAAACTCCGCCAATTCTCAGAAGACGCCCCCAATTCCGTGGGCGAAGGGCGGGCGTTTCTTTACGGGCTGGCGTTGCAGGCCGCGATGGACGTGGCGGTCATCAGCTCCGAGGAAAGCTGGCTGGTGTGGGCCGAGGACCTCGCCACCACCGCCGGGGAATGGTTCACCGACTCCGAGTTTCTCAAGGAATGCCCCGATACCGCCAAAATCATCGACCTCCCCGTCACCGATTTGGTGATGCTCTTCGACGACAGCACCGCCGGTTTGATTTCGTTCGCCGAATGCCGGTTGTCCGAGCAGAGTCGGCCGCTGGTGGAAACCTTCAGCCAGCTCGCCACCCCCTTGCCGACCTACGCCGTGGACCGGCCCATCCTCCACACGGATCTGCTGCAGGCCACCCTCGCCCGCGAGTTCAAAGTCACCGTCATTGCCGGTGCCGCAAGCTCGCCGGAGCTGAAACTCGCCATCCAGCGGCTGCCGTTGCGGATGATTCAGCGCCGCCCGGAAAAACCGGCCGACGCCATCCCGCAAGGCGCGGCGAAAGTGGTTTTCGCCAATGGCGAGAGCCGGCTGGTGACCACCCCCGGCGAGTTAGAAGAAGCGCTCTTGCCCTAGGCTGCCAAATCGTGAATCGTGCCCTCAGCACACCACCTGTTTTCAACCGCCCGAATTATGAAAAAAACCCCACTCATCGCCACCCTTTGTTTTTGCTCCATCGCGCTGCCTTGTTCGGCTGATACCTTCACGCTCAAGGATGGCACCGTTCTGGATGGGTCCGTCCTGAGCGAAGATGCCGAGTCCTACACGCTCGAAGTGCGAGTGACCAAAAGCATCAAGGACGAGCGCACGGTCGCCAAGGCCGATGTCGTCAAAGTCGCCCGCGAGCAACTCGACCTCACCGCCTTCGTGCCGATCGCCAAGCTGGTGCCTGCTCCGGATTTCCTCAAC
>JBIPND010000682.1:0-2692 GCA_044374015.1 Luteolibacter sp.
CATCCGTCCCTGCGGGCTCTCTCCCAGAAAATCGGCGGCGATTTCCGGGTTGTCGAAGATCCTGGTGGAGAAACACGGTGGCGAGGTGCCGCAGGATTTCGAGGCGCTTGAAGAACTGCCGGGGGTCGGCCACAAGACCGCTTCGGTGGTGATGGCGCAGTCATTCGGCGTGCCTGCGTTTCCGGTCGATACCCATATCCACCGGCTGGCCACCCGCTGGAAGCTGACTTCGGGGAAAAACGTCGAACAAACCGAGCGGGACCTGAAAAAACTCTTTCCGCGCGGGTCATGGAACCGACTGCATCTGCAGATCATCTTTTACGGCCGCGAACATTGCAGCGCCCGCGGCTGCGATGGGAAAAAGTGCCTGCTTTGCCGCGAGATCTTCGCGCGCCCGGGACTGGGATAGGCCCTCATTCCCCAATCAAGTAGAATGACGCCTGCGGGTGGTTGGCATGGGCGGCGACGGGAGTCGGCGACGACGGCTTCGGACATAAACAACCTATCCCGCATGAGGCGTCCCATTGGGACGAAGAGCGAATGATTGGAACAGATCTCAACCGATCCAGCCGCGGGTGACATCGTAAACATACCAGTCTTCGAGCTTCTTGCGCGCCCACGGGTTTTTCCGCAGGAAGGTGAGGCTGGACTTGATCGTCGGATCAAACATGAAGCAGCGGATGGGAATGCGGTGGCTCATTTCCTCCCAGCCATGGCGATCGACTACGGCACGCAACACCGTTTCCAAGGTTACGCCGTGGAGCGGATCGTTCGGGTGGGAGGAAGAGTCTGACATCTGGCCGCGAAACTAGAGCGGTGGAGCAGGCGAGTCGAGGGCGAAGGAAATCGCCGCCTTGCAGCCGGCCGGGTTTCCGACAAAGCTCGCCGCCATGGAACGCGAGGATCTGCCATTGGACCGCCAGCTGCGACAGGAAATCCTGTTTGCGCGCGAGCGGGTGTATCGCTTCGGCAAGGCGACGCCGCTGGAGCGGCTGGATCTGCCCGGGCCCGGACCGGAAATCTGGGTGAAGCGCGAGGATCTATCAGCGGTGAAATCCTACAAGTGGCGCGGCGCCTGCAACCGGATGGCGGTGCTCACCCCTTCGGAAGCGAAGCGCGGGGTGGTCACCGCGTCCGCCGGCAACCACGCGCAGGGCGTGGCGCTGGCCGCCCGCACCCTCGGAATCCGGGCGCGCGTTTACATGCCGCGCTCGACGCCGAAGGTGAAACAATCCGCGGTGCTCCATCATGGCGCGGAGTTGGTGGAGATCCATCTATCCGGCGACAGCTACGACGACGCGGTTTCCGCCGCCCGTGCGGATGAGGCGGCGAGCGGGGCGGTTTACATCCACGCCTACGACGATCTCAAGGTGATGGCCGGCCAGGGGACGCTCGCGGACGAGGTTGTCCTATCAGGCCATGGGCCGTTCGATGCGGCCTACCTGCAAATCGGCGGCGGCGGCCTTGCAGCGGGAGTTTCCACTTGGCTGAAAACCTATTGGCCGGACATCGATTGCGTGGGCGTGGAGGGCGTGGGCCAGGCATCGATGCAGGCCGCGCTGGCCGCCGGGAAACCGGTGGCGCTGGAAAGCGTCGATTTGTTCTGCGACGGCACCGCCGTCAGAAAAGCCGGCGAGCTGCCGTTTCAAATCTGCCAGCACACGCTGGGCCGCATCGAGACGGTCACCAACGAGGAAGTCAGCCACGCGATCCGCGTGCTGTGGGAAGGCCTGCGCTGCGTCTCCGAACCGTCCGGCGCGATGGGTCTCGCGGCGGTGTTGAAAAACCGCGAAAGCCTGGTCGGCAAACGCGTGTTGGTCGTGCTCTGCGGCGCGAACATCGATTTCCTGCAACTCGGACTCATCGCCCAGTCGGTGGGAGCCGGCGCCACCACCAGCCGCACCCTGCGCGTCCGCATCCCGGAGCGCGCGGGCACGATGCTGGAGCTGCTGGATACTTGTTTCGACGGACTCAACATCGCGGATTTTCAATACGGAAAAACCGACGCGGATGTCGCCTGGCCGGCCTTCACCATCCATGCGGAGGATGCGGCGGCGTTGCACGCGCTGCCGGCAAAACTCGATGCCCACGGCTTCGCCTGGCAGGATCTAACCGGCGCGGTGGATGTCGCCTTCCGGGCGATCCCGCTGCGTGGCGATCTGTTGCATAATCCGGCATTTCTGCGCTTGGATTTCTACGAACGCCCCGGGGCGTTGCATGATTTCCTCAACCAACGGATCCGCGGCAATGCCAGCCTCTGTTATTTCAACTACCGCCAATCCGGCGAACGGATCGGCCGGGCGCTGATCGGCCTGGATTTCCCCTCGCCCTACGAACGCGACGCGCTGCTGATGACCATTCCCAGCCACGGCGATGGCTACCGGCTCTGCGAAGCGGTGGACGAGGCGACCCGGAGACGGCTGGTGGGATTTTGAAATTACAACCCGATCCTGGCTCCCGAACCCATCCTGGAACTGGCTCGGGAAATCGCGAAAAGCCTGTAAAACCGGGGTTCGAAGCTTGTGAAATTTTTCACAAAGCACGCTTGCCCGGTCCCCCCTTGCTCGGCATATTCCCGCGCGAACACCGCCGGACGATTTTCAGCAAAGCGTCCGGCGCAATCATTTAGCCATGAGCGACACACCTTCGGCGACCGCGGAAATCAAACTGCCCAAAGATCTTGCGGCGGAAA
>JBIPND010000683.1:0-2684 GCA_044374015.1 Luteolibacter sp.
GCGATCTTCACGATGAACTCGGCTCGAATCTCGGCAGCATCGCGCTCATTTCCTCGCTCGCCGCCCTCGAGGACCCACCGCAGATGCGGCTCGACCTCGCGGAGATCGAGCAGGTCGCCCGCGAGAGCGCCGACTCGATGCGCGACATGGTTTCGCTGTTAGGCGGCAAAAAAGGCGGCGTCGCCGCGGACTGGCTCAACGTGATGACCGGCCTCGCCGAGCGCCTGATGCGCGGCGTGGAACTGGAATGCCGCCTGCCCACCGCGCCGCTCACCTGGGAGCCCAATCTTGAAACACGGCGCGAGATCTATCTGTTTTGCAAGGAGGTTCTTCACAACGCCGCGAAACACGGCCATCCTTCGCATTTGAAATTCCACCTCAGCCCGACCTCCGGCGGCCTGCGCATCGAGATCGCCGACGACGGTCGCGGCTTCGATCCCGACACCATCCAGAGCGGCCACGGCCTGGGCAATCTCCGCGAACGGGCGGCCACGATGAAGGCGGAAATGCGCCTGAGCTCGTCCCCGGGAAGCGGAACCCAGCTGATCCTCGAGGTCCCCCGCGGCCGGCGCTGGACGAAAAGTTAGACCCACCCTCATGCCAAACCCACCGCCCACCGCCCCCGTCGTCTGGATCGTCGAGGACCACGACATCCTGCGCAAAAACCTCCAGCGCCTGTGCGCGCCAGCGCGGGAGCTGAACTGCACCGAGGCCTTCGCCAATGCGGAATCGATGCTCATCGCGCTGCGCCGGACTCCGCCCCCGGAGCAACCGCAGGTCCTGCTGATGGACGTCGGTCTGCCAGGACGCAGCGGCCTGGAGGTGCTCGGCGAGGTGATCCAACTCGCGCCCGACTGCCGGGTGGTGATCCTAACGGTATTTGAGGACGAGAAAAAAATTTCCGCCGCCATCAGCGCCGGGGCTTCGGGTTACCTGCTCAAAACCGCCCGCCCGGAGCAAATCGTCGAGGCCATCCACGAGGCGGCCCGCGGTGGCTCGCCGATGTCGCCGCTCATCGCCGCCAGCGTGGTGAAATTGCTGGCGAAGCTTACCAAGCCAAGCCTGCCCGTCGCCCTCTCGCCGCGCGAACTGGAAATGCTGGCGCTGATCGTGGAAGGCCTGACCGCCAAGGAAATGGCCGATCAGCTCGGCGTGAGCATCCACACCATCGACACCCACACCCGCCACTTGTTCAAGAAGCTCGATGTGAGATCGCGGGCCGCGGCGGTGGCGCGGGCCCTGCGCGAGCGGATGGTTTAGCCATCGGCGTTGGGGGATTGTTGCGCATTAGCTTGCAACGTCGGTTGGACTCGTCGGTATTGGTTTCGGCCGCGCTGGCCGGTATTATTCAAGTTAGATCATCTGCAAACCGCGCGTGAACGCACCTCTCGAAACACTGATGCTCGCCTTCGCGGCGGACGACGGACCCGCCATCCCGGCGCGGGCGCTTTTCATCGGCGCGGAGCCGCATCCGGCGTTGAAGGCCTGGCCGCAGGTCACCGGCTGGCAGCCGTTCAAGCCCCGCGCCGCCGCTTGGGAAAACGCCGGCTTTTCCCGGGTCGATCACCTAACCGACGAAAAATGGCCGCTGGTGATGCTGCTGCCCGGGAAGTCGAAGGATGAAACACTCGCGTGGTTCGCCATCGCCAAAGACCGCCTCGCACCCGGCGGCCGCCTGCTCGCCGCGATGCCTAACACTGCTGGCGCCGGCCGCTTCGAAAAGGAACTCTCGCGCGCCGCCGGCAACATCACCTCGCTCCAAAAACACAAATGCCGCGCCTTCCACGCCACCCTCGACGACGCGGATGAAGCCATTTTCGACGGCTGGCGCGCACTCGGCGAACCCCGCGAAATTTCCGGCTTCAGCGTGCTTCCCGGGATTTTCAGCAGCGACCACATCGACCCCGGCTCGCAGCTCCTCGCCGATCACCTGCCCGCCCACCTGCGCGGCGACGTCGCCGACCTCGGCGCGGGCTGGGGGTTTCTATCAGACGCGGTGTTGAAACGCTGCCCGAATGTTTCAAAGCTCAATCTCTTCGAAGCCGACGCCCGCGCGCTCGACTGCGCCCGCAAAAATCTCGCACGCCACCAGCCACGGATCGAGCGCCTAACATCCCCGCCCTGCGCCCTCGAAGACGAACCGAAAATCCATTTCCACTGGCACGACGTCACCACCGGCCTGCCCGGCAGCTACGACGCGATTGTGATGAATCCGCCGTTCCACACCGGCCAGGCGACCGATGTCGATCTCGGCCGCACGTTTCTCAAAGTCGCCCTCGCCTCGTTGCGCCGCGGGGGAAAATTGCTGCTGGTCGCCAACCGCCAGCTGCCCTACGAAGCCGTGCTCGAAACCAGCGGCCTCGCCTGGCGCAAGGTCGCCGAGAACAAAATCTACAAACTGCTCTTCGCCGAGAAGCGCTAACAAATTTTCCCCATGAAACTCGTCAAACTGCTCGCCAACCTCGGCTACGGCTCCCGCAAGGAAGTCCAGCGCCTGATCAAATCCGGTGCCGTCACCGACGACACCGGCCGCGTGCTCGGCGAGAACGAAGTGCCGCCGCTCGACCAAATCCGCTTCCGCGGCGAGGAGCTCGATCCGCCCGCGCCGTTGGTGATCATGCTGAATAAACCGGACGGCTACACGTGCAGCAGCGAGGATCCCGGCAGCACGATTTACGACCTGC
>JBIPND010000066.1:0-9255 GCA_044374015.1 Luteolibacter sp.
ATGAAGGGCAAGGAGGGAGCCAGAGTGAAATCCAACAATGGGGTATCGATGATGCTATGGTTCGCGGAATCCACGGCATTGAGCACTTTCACCTGATGCTCGACGAACGGGATGCCGTCGAGATGGAAGTCACAAAACCGCGACGCGTAGTCAGCGTAGCGCGCTTCACCGGAGGCCTCTGCCAGCGCCTGCATCGCCCAGGCCACCCCGCCGTTATGATAGTTCCAATGATAGTTCGTGCCCCATGGCAGCGGGTCTAGCAAGCCTCCGAGGATCTCCACCTTGGGGATGGTCCAGGTCACCGGCCCGTCAAGCCCCGGATACATCTTCCCGAAATGAAATTCCCGTTCCGGCGCGTGGGATTGCTCCAGTCCGCCGCGACCCGATCCATGCGGCGGGTTGGGAAACGGGCCGATCACCAGCCAGTTGGTGAGGCCGGCGACCTTGGCATCGATATTTCTCACACCGTGCAGGCCAAGTTCCGGAGACGGCGCCTCCCCTGCCAGAACCGCGCCCTTGGTCGCCGGCGGTTGAATGAAAACCGCCCACCCGCGGCCGCGGGTCTCGGACTTCACCAGCAGCGAATTCGGCCCCTTGCGCAGCGGCAGTTCGAGCCGGTGGGACATCACCAGACTGCGCTCGTCAAAACGCAGGTTAAGGTCCCGATCCCCGGACTGCTCGTAAACCAGCCCGCCATTCAACCAGATCCGGCAACCGTCGTTGTGCTCGACATCGAGTGTCAGCACCCGCTCCGCCGACGATGTTAGATTGGTCCACGCGTAAGCCGTTGCCAGCCGTCCCAGGCCGAAGGTCCGGCCAAAGTCCACACAATGCATGCGGTCCAGCGTGTGCACCACCGCTGCAAGCTCAAGCCGGTATTCAAAGGGAGTGTCGCGGATCAGCTTGTCACCAATCAACCTGACAACGTCGAGCGGGCTTTTCATGAAATCGGTGGGCGAAATAGAGGGTTGAAAGTCAATTGAAGAGTTCCACCATCACCCGCCAGCCGCCATCCGGGGAGGGGCATTGTTGCGTCGCAGGGGGGCGCTTTTGCGTCGCCAGCCAAGCTCTCCGGACAACAGGATCAATCACCTTTCGACTCACACGCACTCGCGATCCGTTCCTTGCAGCGGGCCACGGATGCATCCATGCCCGGAGCATCAGGCGCACCCGGAAGGCTGAAATAGCGCCCATGGTAAAGGGACGGGCAGCCGCGATTTTCCCGGAGCGCCGCGAACTTGATCCATGCCGCCTCGTAACCAGCCACCGCATCGGCAAGTTCAGCCCGGTCATCGCCGCGACGCTCGCCGACCAAAACCCGCCAGCCATGGAGGACAATTTCAAAGAGCAAGCGACCGTATTCCGCGGAAACCTTGGCGAAATCCCCATCAGCACCTGCCGGCCACTCGATCTCGCCGGCGATCGCGCAAATCTGATTCCATAACTCCACGGCTTCCCGTTTCTCTGCCAGCGCTTCATCCAACCGCCCATGGGCCGCCAGCCAGTCGAGGACAGGCCGCAGTTGATCGCTGCCGCCGAGGCGGTCGTCACGCATCCAACAGGCGGTTGGCAGGACCGCTTCGCCAAGTTGGCGGTCAAATGCCGCGCAATGCCTGCCTTTCAAAACCGCGCGGGCCGACAGCAGGCACAGACGCCGGAACTTGCCGGCATCCCCTTCCCTCAGCTGAAGGATCCGCGTGGCATAGTCGTGAAAGAGCTCCTGCTCCGGACGGGTCGGATCCTTGAAAAAACCCGCCAGCACATAAGCATTTAAATCCGCCCATAACTCATTCTCGATATACGGACCATACCATCCGCCGCCGCGCGACCACGAATAAACGCCCACGATCCGTGGATCATCGACCAAATCCCTCAGACCCGTGCGAACCCGGTTTTCCTCAAAGCCGTCGATCACGCCATGCATCACATAGTTTGGAAATGCGGCCTTGCCTTCGTATTCCCGCTGGCACTGGACCTCGATGATTTGCGGATGCCGTCCCTTCGCCAAGCATTCATTCACCTTCACGTGCCGCCAGAAATCCAGGGCGGTATGTTTGATTGAAAAAACCAGCTTCGGATGCGGTTCGATCCGGTCGGTCACCTCAAGATAATGGTCGGGCCGCGCGTGAAGCTTGTCGGGGAAAATATCCCAGGTGCGGAACAACAGCAGCCGCTCATGCTTCACGCAAATCTCATCCCGCAGGAAGTTCACCAATTCGATGTAAGCCTCCGCTTGCGCCGGCAGCCAAGCGGCTTTCGGATCATCCTGCCCCAAGGTTTCCTCATAAAAATAGGTGGGAGACCAGGCGGCCTCGACCTTGGGAATCGGCCCGTTTCCCACATGATGCGGCGCGTCGTAAAGGTAAGTTTCCCCCACCCGGATGATATATCCATCCACTTCAGGAAATCGCGCGCTGAGTTCCTCGAACATCGCCCGGTGGACCGCCAGCGTCAGCGGCCGGTCCAACTGGATCTTCCCCGAGATCGGATCGCAAAGATCCGCCTGATAATGCGCCACCAGACGCTTGGGCAGCACGAAAAGATCGATGTGATGGAACACCTTCAGCCCCGCAGCCTTGGCCGCCGCGATTTCGGCGACAATCCGAGCAGTCACCTCATCCAACCACGCCCGCTCCGGGGTGCCGGCGGGAAAGACATCGACCCCCAACTTTTCAAAGGTGACGATGCAATTGAGATGCTTGAACACCTGCCCGTTGAAACCGTAATCGAGCAAATGGCCGGCATCCAAAAACCGGGACCGGAACGGTGCTTCGCCCGGGTTGTGATGCACCATGTCGATGATATACGGTTTCATAACTCAAGGGTCAGCGCATGCACCCGCAGATTCCTGCCTGCCAGCCGCCGGGGCATCCGGCGTCGGCGTGTAGATGGTAAGTCCCTGCAGATCCCTTTGCTTGCCGGGCAGAACCCAGCTCGCCACATAACCGACGACGAAGCAGACCAGCACTGCCGACGGGAGATAGACCATGTAATGCACATCGGTGTATTGTTTGATGAGGATCGTCCAAACGATGCTGGCGGCCGCCCCGGTGATGGCCCCCGCGGAGTTGGCGCGGCGCGTGAACATCCCCAGCGAGTACACGCCGACGATGCCACCTCCCAACAAACCCAAAATCGTGCTCCACAGGGCGAACATGGAGGTGATGTTGAGGGTTGCCATGTAAGCCGCCACTCCGGTGCCGAGGATGCCGATGAGATAGGCAGTGGCCTTGAGGAAGCGGAGGTCCTGCGCGGCCGTCGCGCGCGGCTTCAAACGCTTGTAAAAGTCCTGGTGGAGCAGCGTGGCAACGCTGTTCATGCTGCTGGAGACCGTTGACATCGCCGCGGCGAACACCGCCGCGATGATCAGCCCCGCCACCCCCACCGGAAGCGCCGTTACCAGAAAGGCGGGAATCACTTGGTCATTCGAGCTGGTCAGCAGCAAGCGCTCGGGATGATGGTGGAAATAGAGATAGACCGCGAAACCCATGGCATTGACCATCAGCCCGATCAGGATGCCGCTGGTGATGTAGGTGGCAGAGGTCCGGCGCAGGCTGGCGAGCGGGGTGGAAAAGACCCGCTGGATCACCGGTTGGTCGCCGGCGAGGTTGATGGTGTGCTGGAACAGGGTGGCCAACCCGAGAATCCACGCGGCGGGAACCGCGAGATCCCACGAGGGCAGCGCCAGCGTGAGCTTGCCGTGATTTTGAAGCAATCCCCAGCTCTCAGCCGGACTGCCCGGGATATTGAGCAGCACCAGCACGATGATCACCAGCGGGGTGAGCAACATCATCGCGCCTTGGATCACATCGGTCCAAATCACCGCCTCGAAACCGCCCAGCGCGGTGTAAAGGGTGGTGAGCGCGCCCATGATGACGACGCTGTAAACCACGTTGATTCCGGTCGTCGCCGACAGCGCCATCGCCGGCAAAACCAGCACCACCGTCATCCGGCCGATGGTTTGGAAAAAAATCGCCTGGGCGCTGGCGATCAGGCGGAGCGCCGGGTTGAAGCGGCTTTCGAGATACTCGAAGGTGGAGGTGATTTGCATCCGTCGCAGCAGTGGGAAAATCAGCCAGCCCTGGATGAAAAAGCAGACCACCATCACTGCGAGCGGCAGCAACCAGATCGCGTTGGTGAGATAGGCCATCGCCGGAATGGCGATGAAGCTGATCGAGCTGGCGCTGGTGGCGAACATGCTCACGCCCGCCGCGGCCCAATGGACTTTGCGACTGCCCAGCGTGAACTCCGCCGCGGTGGTTTGGCGGCGGCCGAAGAACACGCCGATGCCCGCCATGGCCGCAAAATAGAACACGATGACGGCATAGTCGCCGAACCCCAGCGTGCGCGAATAACGCTGCGGGCTGATTTCGAAAATCCGGCCGGTTTCATCAGCGGGATCCACCATCAACCCGGACTCCGGCGGCGCGACCGGCCGGATCGAGGCGGGCAAGGAATTGCCAGCCAGCTCAGCCCAGCCCTCGGTGACCGTGTTGAATAACAGCAGTCGTGCGTGATCGTTTCCGACCGCTTGCATCACGACCGAAGCCTGGCCGAATGCCCACACCGCCCCGGCCGCGCCGCCATGGGGCATTCGCGGCAAAGCTTGCCAGCCTTTGAGAACCGAGGCGTCGCGAGGTTTGGGGAGAAACACCCAGGAGTCCGACAGCACCGCGGATTTCCCCTCCTCCAGCGACGAATGGCCACCGAAAACGTGGATGCCACCGTGCTGCACCACCACCAGCGGACGGTGCCGCGGCGGCGCGGGCAGCGAGGCCTCCACCCGCCAACCCGCCTCAGGAGCGGCTAGATCCAGGCTCCAAAGCGGAGTTTCTGGGGCAACCGTGGTGGCCGACATCCCGCCGACCACGTAGAGCCTGCCGTCGAGCAGCGCCGCTCCCGGACTCACCACTGCCGCAGGCAAGGCGGGCCAGGCGGTCGCTTCAAGCGTCGCTCCCGTGACGCGGTAGGCGGTGACCGCAGCGGTTGGACCGGCCGGGCTGTTTCCGCCGATCAGGACAATTGACTCGCCGTGGACGATGCAGGCACCGTCGGCGCGCTGGAGATTTGCCTCAATCTCACGTGGCGCGGATTGGGCTCCGGCGAGTGAGGAAACGAACACGCGGCCCTCCCATCTTCTGCCCTCCCCGTCAAGCCGCTGCCCACCCAGGCGGATCAATTCACCGCCGACGCGTGCAGTGAAACCGCCGACAAGACCCGCGCCCCCGGGGGCTTTGAAATCCAACGGTTGGATCGAAATCGGATTCGGGGAAAGATCGGGCGCGGCTTTCCCAGCCTCGACGCGGCCCGGCATGCTGCCCGCGAGGAGCACGGCCAACACAGGGCACCTGAGAAAGCTGGAGAGTCGGTATGGCGCGGAAAACATGGACGGCAACTTGAGAGTGATCCCAAAGATCGAGGGAAACGCAACTGGGGAACAAAGCCGCCGGCCTTCTCCACCACCCGGCGATGCCTTAGCCTCGCACCCCTTGGTTCTTAGCAGCCTGTCGCCGATCCACCGAGGGTTATATCACGTCGCGGGCGTACCATTTTGCGTCAGTTTCCAGCCTCTGGCTGGTAAACAGAGTTCCTCATCGCGCTCCGGTCATGACTCTTTCGCGCCATAGGCTTCCCGTCCGTCGCCATACGCATTGCCACTGCTGCCATACTTGTAGTAGCCATACGAGTCATTGAAATCGATCAGGCTGCGGCGCTCGCGGAACGCATTCAGCACCACTCCCGCCAACGGCGTGCGCCCGGCTCGCAGCACCCGCAGCGCCGCCCCCTTGGGCACATATTCCGCCCGGATCACCAGGCAGACGTTGTCCGCATGCGGCGCGATCACCCGGGTGTCCGGCACCGCCAGAAGCGGCGCGGTATCAAGCACGATCACGTCATACTTCGACCTCGCCCCCGCCATCAAACGGCGTTGCCCCGGGCGGCGCGGAGGCGAAACCGGAGTCCCCCACCTGCCCGCCAAAGTCCATCAACTCCGCCGCAACCCCGCGGCACACCAGTCCGGACAACGCCAACGCCAACGCCAGCACCGTTTGAAATTTATGGGGAACTCTCACGGACAAACTCTGACCCCCAACTCAGGTATCCGATCAACTCATTAACGCTTACACATGTGCACATTCTGCATTAATTTAAAATCCGGACCCAATGAATCACCCTGTCACCCCCCCCAGCCACCCGGATTCCATTCCATCTCGTCCGCAGCTGCGTTCGTGCAAACTTTACATCTCTTAATTACCAGTTCCGGTTGCGGGCCGCAATCAGACCGCTTTGACTATCGATGTCGTTTGACCGTCCGCACCGCCTCAATGAGGCAGGAGGAAGTCAAACGCGCCCTCTCCTGAAAACCAATACCATGAAATCCGCTGTCATCACTTCCCATCCCACCACCGCATCCCCAAAATCCCGCCCCTCCAAGCCACAGCCGATTCAACCCGAAGTGCTCCAGGACTCCTCAAAGGAGTCCATGATTGAGCGTCTCGACTCGATTTTCAGCGTCCTGCGGGCCACCAAAATGTCGATGAGCGCCTGTCATGCCATCATCCAACTCTACCTCGCCACCGGCAGCAAAAAGGAAAGCGTCATCCTGAGCACGCTCGCCGGCAAGATCGGCATCACCACCGCCGGCATCACCAACGTCGCCGATTGCATGGAAAGCCACGGCCTCGCCAAGCGCCAGCAAGATCCCAAGGATCGCCGCGTCACCATCATCTCGCTCACCCCCAAAGGCCGGTCCTTCGCCGAAAGCTTCGGCGCGCTCACCAATTCCTGACCCGCCCCACCGCCCATCGCCCCGCGGCGGTCACCACCACGGGCGGGAAACCCGGCTGGCGTCCACCCCAGCCGCCCAGCCGCCCCGACACCCAGCCAGCCAGCCGGGAGCCACAAGCTCCCGGCTTTTTTGTGCCCTCACCCGGCCTTGAGGATCAGCCATGCCAGAAAACGTGCACATCCTGCATTCTATTAAATCATTTAAGAAACAAATACATTCGTTAACGCCGCCGCACCCGCCAATCCTCTCCCCGGACCCACGGTGCATCTCGATCATCGATCCTGCCCAGGTGCCGGATTGCCATCCACCTGGCAACCGGACGCTTTCACGGTTCCCTAACATCAATAACCACGCGCTCCGGTTTAGCCTCCCGCCTACGACCAAGGGCGGCAGCGTCTCCCGCCCCACCGCCGCCCACGCTGCGCGGTCTAAAAGTCTAAAAGCCAAAAGTCGGACAACAGACCACTCCTCCTCTTCCTGAAAACTGAACACTGAAAACTTCTCCTTCTTTCTCCTTCTTTCCCCCTCTTCGACCTTCAGACTTTAAGACCATCCTCTTCTTGCTCTTCCGCCTGGATCTGCTAGCCTGACCGCATGAGCACTTCAACGATTCATTCGCCGCAGATCCGCGAAAATGTCCTCCGGGATCCCCGCTACCCGGTCCACAGAATCGCCGCTCAACTGCTTCCTTATCTTCAGGTTCTCGTCGAGCAGTTCCACCCCGAGCAAGTCATCCTCTTCGGCTCCTACGCCTACGGCGAGCCAACTCCGGACAGCGATGTGGACCTGCTCGTCGTCAAGGAAACTGCGAATTCCCCGATTTCCGAAGCCACCCGCATCCGCCGGGCGGTGAGGCACCTGCGGCACACGGGATTCAACCTTCCCCTGGATCTCATGGTGCGGACCCCGGCGGATCTGCGCGCGCGGATCGCTCATGGCGCCGACTTTCACGAGGAAATCGTCCGGAAAGGACTCGTGCTTGTTTGAAAACAAGCGAAAACAGTCCCGCAGATTGGCTTCGGTCTGCCCGCATTCGTCTGCACTCCGCCGACCTGCTTCACCCGCTTGAGGGGGCCAATGAATCGGTGATCGAATTGTTACAGGAGGCGACCGAACGGTTTTTGAAGGCATACCTGATCGCCCGCGGTTGAAAGCTCCGCAGGATCCACGATCTGGGCGCTCTCGTTGCCGAGGCAGTGGATTTCGATGCTCGATCCTCCGTGTTCGAGGATTTTGCGGATAGCCTGACCGATCAATTCTGGGCACAGCACTACCCGGGCGGTGATCTCACGGAAGTGGGGCACGACTATCCCATCCTGCGCCGATCCCTTGGGGAATTGGTAAATCTCATCGAAGCAAAACTTGGCCCCCACGCCTGATTTTCGATCCCGGATCTCATCTTCCCTTCGAAAGTCTAAAAGTCAAAAGTCCCAGACGCCGCGCCTCCTTCTCTACGACATTTAGACTTTAAGACCTTCAGACTTTTAGACCCTTCTTCCACCGCGACCTTCAGCTCATCCCGGCGTAGCTCACGAAGCCGGACTTATCCCGGCGCAGTCGCGAAGCCGTCAATCTCTTGTCCTCTTTTGCTGCCTGTCAGAGTATTGAACCACGGATGGCACGGAGTACACGGATAAGAAAAGCCGGCGAATTGTGGTTGCGGCGTCTCGCCGCAGCGCGCCTGTGACAAAAATGAATGTGGTTGTGGCGTCTCGCCGCAGCGCGCCTGGAACGAAAAAGAACCGCCCAAGAACCGCGCTCTTCCTAGATCTCCGGGTGAGTCGGAATGACTACGACTGGCGGGGCAACGGAATTTATTTCTGGGAATACAGCTACCAACGTGCCTTTCAATGGGCACATCGTAAAGCGGCTATTCCTGCCTTCTTGACATCCTCGATTCCGGAAACGACCCTTTACCCATGAATTCCACCATGGAACTACCGGGTTTCCCTACTTCTGTTCCGGAAAATTTCGAGATGGCGGTCCACTTGACCCGCGCCGAACTCGAACACCACTTGCGGCTCATGGCTGCCCTGAAAATGTTCGAACTCGGGCAAATCAGCAGCGGCAAGGCTGCCGAATTCGTCGGCATGACCCGTGTTGACTTCCTTCACACCTGTGGTCGCTACCGGGTTTCGGTGTTCAATTATCCGCCGGAGGACGCCGCAGCGGAAATCATCCGCGACCTCAAAACGTTCTCCCAGTTCTCTGCGACATGACTTTGGTTTGCAATGCCGGGCCTGTGATCGCTTTGGCAAAGAGTAACCTTTGATCCCGCCCCCCGGCGGTCCCCTACGGGCACGTCGCGAATAGCTCCTGTCTAGTTCAAATGCGGGGACCGACCCCAGAGACGTCATCGCCAGTTGATGGACAGGGCGGGTGAAATGTGACGGCGGAAAGCTAAGACCAGTGGCTGCGGCGTCTCGCCTCAGAGCGCCTGAGACGAGAGCCAGCCGCCCTTTTTT
>JBIPND010000685.1:0-2682 GCA_044374015.1 Luteolibacter sp.
GCTTCTCCAACACGCTGCGGTCGATGAATTCGCAAACAGACGAGTGGGTGGCTTCGAGCACAACGGGCGGCGCGAATCCGGCGTCGAGCGCCTCAACCCAGCGGCCCAGACACAGACACCAGCGGTCACCGGCATTGAGTCCGGGAAAATCGAACTCGGGACGCGGGGTCATCAGGTCGTTGCCCATGGATCTGCTGTAAACCAGAAAATCCTCGGTCATCACCGCGCACACGGTATGCATGCCGCCGTCCTCTCTCGATGTATGACAGCAACCGTCACGGAAAAACCCTGTCACCGGATCCATCGAACACGCCTGCAAGTCGCTACCCAGCACATTTTTTGTCATGCTTCGAATGAGTCGCGGGTCTGCATCCGGTCAAGCGGAAAGGTGCCGGAAAGGCGAGCCCGACGGCGGTCGGTTGGTCGAGTGCTGGGAATTTCCCGTAGATGCCGCTCTGCCGATGTTGATCGTTGGGATTTCCGCTCTAGGGTCGCGCACGGTAGATCCAATCACAGACTGCGGACTCATGGCGAAATCCCGAAATCAATTACCAAAAATTTTCATCATTGCCACGGAACTGGTCAACTCCCGCGGATTCCATGCTGCGAGCCGGGGTTTCCTGATCCGTGAGGCACAAGACTGCGGCGATGGTCGGGTCGCAACGGATGTCTGCGGGGACGACCGTCTCGATCACGGATTCCAAGTGCTGCTCACCGCCTACCCGGAGGGATTGAGGCGGCTCGACCACAACGCGCGCGACCTGCGCCGTTCCTATCCCACGGTTCGAAAGGGGGAGTTTGCGAGGCGGAATTTCGTCTATGGTGACACCGCGATTCCCGCGCGGGGGCTGGCGGAGATTCCCCGGCAACCGGCCGCGGCGGGTCTGGAGGACTTGCCATGAATGCCGAGATTCTCAAATGGCTGCTTTCCGCGCACGCCTTCATCACGCTTTTTATGACGGGCCTGATCTGGTTCGTGCAGGTCGTGCACTATCCACTCTTCAACCGGGTGGGGAAAGTGGATTTCGCCGGCTACGAACAGCAGCACACCCGAAGGACCGGATGGGTGGTCGGTGGCCCCATGTTGCTCGAACTGGGGCTGGCCACCGCGCTTGCATGGTCACCCGGCGGGACAAAGGCCTGGTGCGGCCTGATTCTCTTGGGACTCATCTGGCTGAGCACTGCCATTTGGCAGGTGCCGATGCATCGCCGTCTGGAAAGAGGGTTCGACCAGAGCGCCCACCGGCGATTGGTGCGGAGCAACTGGGTCCGCACCATCGCGTGGTCGCTGCGTGGGGTCCTCGCGGTGTTGATGCTCGTCAATCCTTGAACACCAAGCCTTGCGAGGTGGTGTTTACCGATCACCCCCATGAACCAAAGCGGCAGACCGTAGGCCGCGAATTCGGTGCGCACACTCTCAACGCCTCTTCCGCGATAGGCTGTTTTCATGTCGCACCGCAGGAGCCACACCTTCAAGAGGCCCAAGCCCACGATGATCTGCAGGACGATTTTAAAATTATCCATGTCTGTAGTGGGGCGTTCCATTTGCCGTTCGCGATGGTCTTTTGGCGGATGAACGCAGCGGATCATGAATTCTTGATTCCTCCACCCCATCGCGAATCCAAAGTGATAATCAGAAAACGAGGTGCAGGGCGTGGCCCCATGGAAATTCCCACTCACTCGGTGTCATAAGAATTTGAGAAAACCACGGTTTCCTTTGGCAGATCTTGCCGATTCACCGCCCCCACCAGCACCCGCGCCAGTCTTCGTGATCGGCTCGGGTGTTTCGTTTTCCACCTAACCAACTCCCAACCGAATAACAACCACCATGACTCCCAATAACAGTTCCCAAAACCAAACCCTCCTCGATGGCATCTGCCGCCGGGGAGTTCTTGTCTCCACCTCCGTCCGTTACTGGCGCGGGTGCAAGCGGCTCAATCCCGAAGACCTCGGACTTGATCCCGCGCACGTCTCCGACCGGCTCATCCAGCTGGGACACAAACGCTTGATCCCGCGCGATGCCTTGCAGGCGTTCGCCCTGATCGAATCCCGTGTTCAGGCCACCGTCGAAAGCTCCAGCTTCCCCTTCCTGGGCGGCATCGGTCGCTTCGTTCCCAATCCCCGCCTCGGCGACCTCACCGACAAGCTCGAAAAACTCCGCGATGAATTTCGCGAAGCCACACTCGACTTCGTCGCTGGTTACACACCGCTGCGTGAAAACGCGATGGTCGAATGGCGCGAGGCGGCCCGCCACATGAACGGCAGCGCCGAACGCTTGATCGCCACCATCGAACAATCGTTCCCGCCCGCCGGTGACATCGCCAAGCGTTTCGGATTTGAAACGCGCCTGTTCCAGATCGCCGCGCCTGACAGCATCCGCCTCGAAATCGCGGACGGCATGGAGCAACTCGAAGTGGCCGAAGACCGCCGCCGCATTGCGGACGACGCTTCACGCCGCCTGCAAAGCGATCTCGACGGATTCATCCGTGAGAGTGTCGCGTCATTGCGAGACGAGACCGCCCGGCTCGCCAGCGAGGTGCTCGCCACCATCGACGGATCTGAAAACGGCGTCCACCAACGCACGCTCAACCGGCTCACCACGTTCATCGACAGCTTCCGCACGCTGAACTTCGCCGGCGACCAGCAGCTTGAACAAACGCTCGAACGCTTCCGCCGCGACCT
>JBIPND010000684.1:0-2682 GCA_044374015.1 Luteolibacter sp.
CACCTCAAGCACGTCACCACGCCCGAGCATTTCCACATCATGGGCAAGCTGATGTTCGCCTTCACCACCTTCTGGGCCTACATCGCCTTTTCCCAGTATTTCCTGATCTGGTATGCCAACATCACCGAGGAGACCTCCTACTTCCTGATCCGCAACACCGGCAACTGGAATATCGGCATGATCGCCCTGGTCTTCGGCCACTTCGTGGTGCCCTTCGTCATCCTGTTGCAGGCCTGGTTGAAGAAGAACCCGAAACTGCTCTCGATCGTCGCCGTTTACACGCTCTGCATGCACGCCCTCGATCACTATCTGATCGTGATTCCCGAGCGCGGCGTTTCGCTGGGTGGCATCCACATGAGCAAGGGCGCGGCCTTCGAGGGCCTCGGGCCGATCGCCGTCTCGATCCCCGGCGCGTTCTGGGGTGACATCCTCGCCTTCGTGACCATCGGTGCCGCCTTCGTGTTTTTCCTGGTGCGCGCCGTCACCCAGCACTCGCTCTATCCGAACCGCGACCCACGCATCCTCGAGTCCGCCAATCTTTCCAACTGATCTTATTCCTTCTCCTCTCATGGACCCATCCCGCGACAACCCGATTCTCCGCTTCACCACTTTCTGGTGGGGCATCGGCACCTTCCTGATCTTCGCCCTGCTGCTGGCTATCATCTGGGCTTTCAACAACTCGGATCCGACCACCCTCGAAGACGCCGCCGCCAAGCCGCGCTACGAAACCAAGGTCAAGATCGATGCCGCGCAGGCCGCCAACATTTCGCCCGAAAGCCTGCAGGCTGCGGTTGAGGCACTTGGCCCACAACTCATCGCGGCCAAACCGGCCGCCGTCGAGAAGCCCGAACAAATCGTCCCCGGCTCTGCCACCGCACTTGCCATCGCCAACGCCCCGGCGGTGGATACCACCGCGATTGATGCGGCACCGGTCGAGACCGACGCCCCGATTGATCCCGCAGTGATGGAAATCGGCAAGGCACAATATCTGGTTTGCGGCGCATGCCACGGCCAAAACGGCGAAGGCGGGCCGATCGCACCGCCACTCGCCGGCGCCGACTGGGTGACCGGCCCGATTTCTAATCTGATCCGCATCCAGCTCCGGGGCTTGCAGGGCGCGATCACCGTCAAGGGAGTCGAGTATAACTTCCCGGGCGGCATGACGCCGATGGCCTATCAAACCGACGAGCAGATCGCCGGCGTGCTCACTTACATCCGCAACAATTTCGGCAACAAGGCATCCGCCGTCACGCCCGAGCAAGTCGCAGCCCTTCGCAGCGAGGTTGGCAAACCCCAGATCACCGTCGAGGAGCTGACCAAGCCGTAACTTTTCATTTTCCCTATCTCAAAGCCGATGTCATCCGCCATCCCTACCACCACAGATCAAGACGCCTTGCTACGCGCGGGGATTGATCGTTCGTTGCGCCATCCGGTGATGTTCTTCCTAACCAGCGGTGCCGCGTGGCTCGCGGTTTCGATCATTCTGGGAATCATTTCCTCCGCCAAGGTGCACAGCCCGGAATTCATGAGCAGCTGCGCCTGGTTGACCTACGGCCGCATCGCACCGGCCCACCTCAACGCCTTGATCTACGGCTGGGGATTCCAAGCGGCTTTCGCGGTGATCATCTGGCTGATGGCGCGCCTGTCCCGCAAGGAATGCACGTCCGCAGGCGTGATTCTTGCAGCCGGTCACGTTTGGAACCTCGGCGTCGGACTCGGCGTCGTGGGAATCCTCGCCGGATTCAGCACCGGTATGCCTTGGATGGAATTTCCCGCCTTCGCCTGGCCGGTGTTGCTGATCAGTTATTTCGTGATCGTCATCGGGGCATTCGTTCAGTTCCGGGTTCGTCCCGAGGGGCATGTGTATATCTCCCAATGGTATTTGCTGGCGGCGATGATCTGGTTCCCATGGCTCTTCATCACCGCGAACACGCTGCTGCATTGCCTTCCCGGCCACCCGCTGATGGCCGCCGGGATCAACGCCTGGTATAAATCCGCGCTGATGTTCCTGTTCTTCACGCCTGTCGCACTCGGGACTGCGTATTATCTCGCTCCCAAGGTCACCGGCCGCGCGGTCTATAGTTACTCGCTGGCCAAGCTCGGATTTTGGTCGCTGGCAATCATCGCGCCCTGGGCGGGAATGCAGAAGCTGAGCGGCGCGCCGATTCCCTATTTCATGCCTTACGTCGGAGCCGCCGCCACGGTGTTGCTCTTCGTGCCGGCAATTGCCGCAGCCATCAATCTGTTCCGGACCATGTCGGGCTCGCCGGAAACCCTCGCCGCCAGTCCGACGCTGCGTTTCACCGCCGCGGGCATCGGCGGATTGGTTTTGCTAGGCGTCGCCGCGGTGTTTCTGAATCTGCCGAACAGCACTTTGCCGCTCACCCAGTTCTCCCTGTCGGGTTATGGTTTTGAAATCCTCGGTTTGTATGGTTTCTTCAGCTTCGTGATGTTTGGCGCGGTGTACTTCATCGTGCCCCGGGTGACCCGCCGCGAGTGGCTGTCGCGCCGCCTGATCAAGATCCACTTCCTGTTCTCGGTCTATGGGATCATTTCCATTGTGCTGTTCGCGATCTTCGGCGGCCTGCAACAGGGAATCGGCCAGGAGGATTGGCAACAACCATGGCAAAACGCCGCGACCCGCGCCTTCCCCTACGCCGTGGGAACCACGATCGCATGGTG
>JBIPND010000686.1:0-2680 GCA_044374015.1 Luteolibacter sp.
TCATGGTTCGGTTGATCGTTTCAGCTGGGCGGCCGGCAGAGTCGGTTTTCACTTCGTGAATGGTGAGATTTCGGCACCAGATCCTTGATCACTGGCTCCCTTCATGGCGCGAGCGACTTCCTCGCTGAATCCTTCCTCATGCAAGGTACCTGACCAGACGATTGCAGCTAGTGCATCGCATGCCAACCATTGCTCGGCAATGATCTTAATTCCCGCTTCACGGGCCGCACCCGGCGGGAACAAGGCCACCCAAGCGGCGGCATGGGACGGCGATTGGGCCACCCATCGCTGGATAACTTGCACCGTTGCGACATCAAACGTGCGGCCTGCGATGCCGGATTCGGAGAGCAGCGTGGCGGCCCGTTGCGGGTCGGTCTCGGCAAGAATCAATGCGATTTGGCCGCAGGCTGCGGAGACTTCCTCACTGGTGCCAAGAGAGGATGCCCAAGCGAGGGCCTCTTCGGGATTCCGTTCCGCAAGGCGCATGGCGTAGTGCTGAAGCAGGCGGATCTTCTCTGTGCCGTCGGTGGGTAATTGAAGGAGAGCTTCCCACGCGAGCTCAGGGTCGGTTTCAAGGGCATTCCATGCGACATCGGCGATTGTCTTTTCGCGAGTTTCAGGAGACTCGATGCCGGCCGCCGCATTCAGGATTTTCCGCAGCTCTGCCGGGGTGCCCGGGACGGGTTGTCGCGGTGCGTGCCCGCCGCGCGCGACCTGCGCGTGGGGAACGGCAGAGTCTTCGTGGACATTCTCCAGTCCCGGCTTGTCGCAGCAGACTAACAACAAGCCGGGCACGAGAATTGTGAGCAGATGGCGCATCACGGATTCACGGTCACATTGCTGAACTGCGAGGTGTTGAGGGTGGTGTTGCTGCCGCTGCTGACAGCGAGGCCGATGTAGCAGGTGGAGGCGAAGGTGGTGCCCGTGGTGCTGCCGACCGATGTCCAGGTGGTGCCGTTGCTGCTCTTGTAGGCGGTGATGGTGGTGCCGGCGCGGACGAGTCTTACCCAGGTGTTAGGCACGGTGCCGGTGCTGCTGTTGCTGCTGGTGGTGTTGCCGCCAGTGGTGGTTCTGCGCACCCAGCGGTAGGCGTTGGTGCCGGTCATGCCCATGAAGATGTGCTTCGAGTTGGCAGCTAGCGTATCGCGGATCATTAAGCCGACACGCGACGAGGTGCCGGTGTCCTGCAAGACGCTGATTCTGGCAATGATTTCACCGTCGCCGGTGAGCGTCTGATAGGCGAAGTTGAGCTTGTCGGAGGTAGAACCGATGATGCCCGATCCGGCTTGGGTGAAGATGCCCGCATTGTGGGTCACGGATCCGGCCAACATGCCAGTGCCGATATCTCCCTTCAACCAAGGCAAGGGCAGTGGCGGGCCTGTCACGGTGATTTGCAGGGTGGCAGTGGCTGTCGCTGACGCGCTGTCGGTGGCGCGCACCGAGAACGTGTTGAGACCTGCGCTGCCGGTGGGCGGTGTACCGGACAAGACTCCGTTAGGAGCAACCGCCAGCCACGCCGGACCACTGACTTTCGAGAAGGTGATCGTGTCACCTGCGTCGGCATCGGTTGCCTTGCCAGCCAGGGTCTGACCGGTGTAGGCGAGACTCTCGGTGGCTCCGGCGGTGGCGAATGGATTGACGGCGAATACCGGCGCGTCGTTGACTGCGGACACGGTGATCGGGACGGTGGCAGGGGGCGAATCAAGCGAGCCGTTGTTGACCTTGAAGGTGAAACCATCAGTCCCATTAAAGTTCGCGTTGGGCGTGTAGGTCAGATTCGGGGCCGTGCCGCTGAGCGTGCCGCCCGCAGGTTGATTGACGATGACATAGGTGAGCGGGCTGCCTTGCAAATCGGTGCCAGCCAGGGTGATGGCCTTGGCGGTGTCTTCCGGCGTGGTCACGTCTTGTGCCGCCGCCACAGGCGGGTCGTCCTGGGCTGGCGTCCAAAGTTGGCCGACGGCGGAGGTGTCCGCGAGCTGGGTGACGGTTTCCGCCAGACTGGCGGTTTGCACGGTGGCGGCGAATCCGCTGAGTTGATTGACCAGCTTGATGGCCGATGTGCCGACCGGGGTGAGCGTCCAGCGCTGGCCTTGGCCAGGACCGCTGGTTTCCAAGATCAACGGCGCGGCACTCGATGAGGATTCGTTCACACCGACCACCAGACCAGTGGCGGCGGAGACGATCTTGCAGTGGCCATTTCCATCCGGTTGTAGAATCCAGCGACTCGACGGATTGCCGTTTGAGTATTGTTGCAGCGTGGCACCGACCGCATTGCTGAATGGGTGGGCGAGCAAGAGTCCGCTCAGAGAGTTGCTGAAAGTATAGGCGCGGCCGGAGTAGAACACGCCATTGGCGATGCCTTGCACGGATGTCACATCGGAGCCCATTCCCAGCATGTTGTTGCAGCCGGGGGCGTAGGCAACAAGGTTATTGGCCAGTGTGATGTTGGTGGAGTTCTCAAGACGAATGGCCTCGGCGGCGGTCGGCGTGTCTAATGAGTTGCCGCTGATCGTCGCACCATCACATCCTTCGAGCGAAATTCCAGAGGTCCGGGTGATGGTGTTGTTGCGGATGACGATGTTTTTGTTTCCTTTCGCCCCATCGGCTGTCACTATGATGCTGTTTACGCAATCGTCGATGACGTTGTTCTCTACCGTGACATTCCAGCAATAGTCCGATT
>JBIPND010000750.1:0-2680 GCA_044374015.1 Luteolibacter sp.
CACTGACCCCTTTTCCCCGCGTCCCCCTCCGTAAGGCCTCCACCGCTGTCTAGGGAGGAACTTGAAATGAGACAGAGTAGAGCGCATCACCACCTAGTGCCGAGACAAAGAACCACATGGCATCCCGCCAAAGGGAAGCGTCCCGCTGGGTGGAAACCCAACGGGACGCCGGGTGAAACGATCACGCCGCCTGACGGCGACGGCGGGCGAGCAAGCCCGCTGCGCCGAGACCGAGCAGGGCGAAGCTGCTTGGCTCGGGGATGGCGGACCATTCGGTTTGCACGCCGCTGAAGCTGGATTCAGCAAAGCTATTGGGATCAGCCTCGTTGAAGATTAGGCGCGTAAACTCAACAGTGTTATTGGTCATCCCCGTATTGAATGCGCGCACTTCCAACCACGCGGAAGTCGCGGAACCGCCATTTATCCGCGCGTCACTGAAAGTAAACTGCAATGCAGCAGTTGCCGATTGCGGGCCACCCCCGGCATTAGCCACAGGCCCAACAGTAGCATTATAGTATCTACTAAAAAGGGCAGTCGCATTAGCAGCAAAAGGAGCGCCTCCAAACAGGTCATAGCCCAAAAACATCGCTTGATTTGGTATTGCAAGTCCCGCCAACTGTGTCAGATCCGCAGACCCATCCCCCGTCAGGTCTGCATTAAACTGATTCCCCCCTAATGAGGAAATCATATTCCCCGAAAGGGTGATCTGCACGACGGCGGCGTGCGAGCTGGCGGTGGTGGCGGCGAGGGCCATGGCACTCGGCAGCCATTTGGCTCCGGCACGAGGGATCGTTGTCTGTCTTGTTTTCATTTTTTTGCTTTTTTTATTTTTATTAGCTCCCGCCAGCGAGTGTCGGTGGCGGGGAGAATGGTTTTGCCTCAGGCGGGCGCGATGGCCATCGGGGGCGGTGGTGTGGGAAAGGGAAGCGTCCCGCTGGATGGAAACCCCAACGGGACGCCGGGTGAGGCGGATCACGCCGCCTGACGGCGACGGCGGGCGAGCAAGCCCGCTGCGCCGAGACCGAGCAGGGCGAAGCTGCTTGGCTCAGGAATCACGGTAGGTGACCATTCGGTTTGCGCGCCGGGAATCGAGGCGAATGCAGGGCGGGTGACGCTCGCATCGTCAAAGATCAGGCGAGTGAATTCCACCGTGTGGCTCGTCGCACTACTATTGAAAGCGTGCGATTCCAGCCAGCCGTTTGTAGCCGCTCCCCCGTTTACTCGACTATCCGTAAAAGAAATAGCATTCAAGTAACTCGTATCACGGGGAGTTAGCCCCGAAACGCTCCCGAAACGACCAACCCCGCCTGGGGTAATTCCTGCTTTGGCATAAAACCTCCCGGAAGCACGGGAGGCATATGCAATACCCCCGATGCCAAACGCGACCTTAGCCCTCACGTCATTGATTATCATGGACCTGAAAACGAGGTCATCAGTTCCATCCCCCGTCAGGTCCGCGTCGAGGCTATTCCCCCCCGCAGACGTGGAGGAAATCTTATTCCCCGTGAGGGTAATCTGCACGGTGGCCGCTTGCGAGCTGGCGGTGGTGGCGGCGAGGGCCATGGCACCCGGCAGCCACTTGGCTCCGGATCGATGGATCTTTGTCTGTTTTGTTTTCATGTTTTTGCTTTTTGTTTTTATTAGCTCCCGCCAGCGACTGTCAGTGACGGGGAGAATGATTTTGCCTCAGGCGGGCGCGGTGGCCCGTGGGGCGGCGGCGCGGGCGCGGTGGAGGGTGGGATCGATGACGCGGCGCATGACATCGAGTTTCGCGGGCACTCCGAGGAAGGCGGCGAGCTGCGGGAGCACGGTCTCCGGGGAGTGGACGAGCGCGGCGTAGTCCACGCTCATCGCTGGGATGCCGTGGGCGTTGATCCAGGTCTTGGCGGCATGGACTTGCTGGAGGTAGCCGCGGGAGACATCGCCCTTGGGCCGGTCTTTGCCGAGGCGCTCGAGCATGGTGCTCTGGCTTTCGAGGATCTCGGGCATAGCGCGCTCCATGAAGAGGATGCGGTAGTGGAGATTTTGGATTTTGGATTCTGAATTTTGAATTTTTAGCGGGAGGGCGGCGAGCAGCGGGGCGACGACTTTGAGGGCTTGGCCCTCGGCTTGGGGGAGCCAGGTGCGGTCGCGGTTGGTGAGGAGGCTGGCGACTTGGTCGTGTTCGAAGTAGCCTTTTTGGTTGGAGTCATCGGCGGCGCGGTGGCCATCGGTGAAACAAGGGATGCCGGCGGCTTCGAGCAGCTGCATCATCAGCGAAGTGCCAGAGCGCGGCAGGCCGGAGACGAGGGTGATGATCTGGCTAGCAGGGATTTCCGCGAGGGCTTCTGGGCGTGGCTGGAGCACGGGCATTTCGCGGTTCTCCCCGACGGCGGTGGCTGTGGGGCTGGCGGCGACGGGGGCTTGCTGCTGCTGCATTTCCGCGATGCGGCGGCGGGCGAGCTTGGCTTGCTGGAAGTAGAAGCCGGCTTGCAAGGTGTCGTTTTTGACGCTGCGGCTGATTTCCCCGAGCAAGCGCCAGGCGGCGGTGGCGAGCGGCGCTTGGCGGATGCAAATCATGAGGGCGCGCTCGGCATCCTCGAACTGGCCGAGCCGGTAGTGGGCGAGGCCGACGATGTGGTGGGCGCGGGGTTGGAAAAAGAGCAGGCCGAGCGAGGCTTGGGCGTGGTCGATGGCGGAC
>JBIPND010000687.1:0-2679 GCA_044374015.1 Luteolibacter sp.
CAATCCCGGGTCTTCTGGCAGGATCCCGAACTGGTATCCCCGCTCGGAATTGCGGTTTTCGACAATGTGGTGGTCGTTTCCCAACCGCCGCATCTTCTCAAGCTCACCGACGTCAACCGCGATTTGAAGTTTGATCCAACCGACGGCGATACTCGGGAAGTGTTACTCACGGGTTTCAACGGCAGAAATCATGACCACTCGCTGCATTCACTCACCGCCGGACCGGATGGCAAGTGGTATTTCAACCAAGGAAACACCTGCGGGGTCTTCACCGACAAGTCGGGGAAAACGTTCCGAATCGGAAGTCACTATTACAAGAGCGGTGGCGGCGAGTGGCCGGTTGATACCAAGGCGATTTCAGGCGAGGCAAGTGACGATGGCTTTGTTTATGTCGGCGGCTTCACGATTCGGATGAATCCCGATGCGAGTCGTGCCGAGTGCATTGGACATGGATATCGAAATTCCTATGAACAGACGATCACCTCGCGGGGGCATGTGTTTCAAAACGACAATGACGATCCGCCGGCCTGCCGCACCAGTCACGTCATCGAATATGGAAACGCGGGATATTTCTCAAATGACGGCAGCCGCTTCTGGAATGCGGATCGACGTCCCGGTCAGGACACGCCGGTCTCTCATTGGCGCCAGCAGGATCCCGGCAGTATGCCGGCGGGAGATGTTTATGGCGGCGGTTCGCCCACTGGAATTGCCTATTATGAAAACGGCGCACTCGGGGAAAAGTATATGGGTAGTCTGTTATCCTGCGAGGCTGCCCGGAACGTCATTTTCGCCTATCAGCCAACGCCGGACGGGGCGGGATTCAAACTGGGACGCACCGACTTTGTCACCACCAACCCCGAGAAAGCATTCGTCGGGGCCGACTTCACCGGCGGCGGTAAGAGTCGTGCTCCTGATAGCGATCGGGATCCGAACCGCTTCAACTTCCGCCCGTCCGATATCTGTGTCGGGCCGGATGGGGCACTCTACGTGAGTGATTGGACCGATCCCCGGGTGGGCGGTCACGACACCCAGGATGACGCCGCTTCCGGCGTTATCTATCGAATCGCGCCGAAGGGCTTCAGGTCGGTGGTTCCCAAGCTGGATCTCAACACGATTCAAGGTGCGGCGCTTGCCTTGAAGTCGCCGGCTGTAAATGTGCGTTATCTGGGATTTCAGAAGCTCAAAGGCAGCGGGCCTGATGCTTTCAACGCAGTGGCGAAAATCATGAAGGACCCGAATCCGTATGTGGCTGCCCGCGCGATCTGGCTGCTGCCGTATCTCGGGGAAAAAGGAACAGCTCTCCTGGATTCCATTCTCACCCACAAGGATGCCAGCCAGCGGCTCACGGCGTTCCGGGCGATTCGGCGGACGGACGGACAAATTGACGATTTACCCTACGCCCTCAGACTCTCAACCGACCCCGCACCCGAGATCCGAGCGGAGGCCGCGAGCGCGATGCGCTATCGGAAATTCGAAGAAGCCCGCGAGGTGCTCGTCAACGTGGCCAAGGGCTATGACGGAAAAGACCGCTCCTATCTGGAAATCCTCGGCGTCGGCACCGGACACCACACCGCCGCGCTGTGGCAGGCCCTTGTCGAAGCCATGAAACCCGGGGAGCCTTCCGCGTGGTCCGATACTTTCGCCCGCCTCACGTGGCGGCTCAAACCGGAAGCCGCCATCCCGGCCCTCCAAGCCCGTGCCTTGGATGACCGGCTCCATGCGGATCAACGCAAGTTCGCGGTTGATTCCATCGCCTTTATCAAATCCCGCAACGCTGCAAACGCCCTGATGGAAATTGCCGCCCAGGCACCCACACTGAATGAACAAGTGAAATGGTGGCTCACCCATCGCAGCGATGGGGAATGGGCTGAATACAATTTGAAACCCGAACTCGAAAAGCGTGGCATCATTGAAAAATCCGTCCCCTTGGTGGAAGTCACCGTTCCTGCAAAACCCGACCGCTTGAAATTCAGCGTCGCTGATGTGCTCGCCCTCAAAGGCGACGCGACAAAAGGGAAACTCGCCGCCGGCCGCTGCATCATGTGCCATAAGATCGACGATGCTGGCCCCGATTACGGCCCTGAAATCAAGGGTTTCGGCAGCCGCCAGCCTCCCGAGGTGATCGCCAAATCCCTGATCGATCCCTCGGCGGATATTGCCCACGGCTACGAAGGCACCGCGATCCAGCTCAAGGACGGCAAATGGATCGACGGGCAAATCATTGCCGATGGCGATCCGATCGTGATCCGTTCCACCGGTGGGTTCACCCAGAAAATCCCGAAAAAACAAGTCGCCGGCCGCAAAACTCTCGACCGCTCGCTGATGCTCGGAGCCGATCAGTTGGGGCTCGGCGCTCAGGATGTGGCCGACATCATCGAATGGATGAAAACTTACTGAGCCGCGTCCGCTGCCGGTAGATTTTTGTGTGAACCATCGCACAACGGCGGATTGGCTGTGTGCTTGCATTGGCACCACCACACGGTTTTCTTTTCCGCCACTTCGTATTTCACCGGTTGCAACCCGGTGCCCTTATGTGACCCGTCGCAAAACGGTGGATGGCCCGAGCGGCCGCAGGAACACCACCAATGCACGCCGGCCTCCACTTCAAGGGCCAGTGGCTTGGTGTCACAAATTAGGGGTTTTTCAGTCATCGGTGCACAGTCATCCACACTTGCCGCT
>JBIPND010000688.1:0-2676 GCA_044374015.1 Luteolibacter sp.
AACCTCGCCTATTTCAGCACCACCTTCGCCGGTGACGGCTTTGTGCTCGTCGGGGATGCGGCCGCGTTCATGGATCCGTTTTACAGCCCGGGCATGGACTGGATTTCCTTCACCAGCAGCTGCGCCGCGGACTTGATCACCCAGCAGCGCAACGGCGCGGACATGGCCCCGCGGATTGAAAAACACAACCGCGATTTCACCGCGAGCCAGGAGCGGTGGTTCCAGGCGCTTTACAAAGACAAGTATCACTACCTGGGCGAGTATGATTTGATGGAACTCGCTTTCCGCCTCGACCTGAGCCTTTACTATTGGGGCGTGGTGCAGCCGGTTTTCGAGATGGGGGAGGATGCCCTGTTAGCGCCGCCGTTCTCGCCGCCGAGCGGGAAGTTTTTCGCCGCGCTGATGAGTGGTTACAGCCGGCGTTTCGCCTGCATCGCCCGCCGCCGCCGCCGGATGAAGGCCTTGGGGGCCATGAATGACAACCGCCGCTCGTTGATCCCGGGCTTCACCCTCGCCCGCAGCGATACCCGCCGGATTTTTCCAATGCTCGGCCAGTGGGCGAAGCTCGAACTCACCGAAGGCTGGCGGTCGTGGGGAGCGCGCCTCGAGCGGGATGAACCCGCCGGCACGTTGAATCTAGTTGAGTCCGTCAAACTCCGAAAAATGTCGGATTCGTCGTGAGACCCGACTCAGCGACCGATTATACCCCTTGCGGGAGGATCGGCAGGTTGCACGGTGAGCCATGATTTGCTCCCCGGAACGATCGGTTGCGCTGAGGCAACTTGCGGATTTTCTCCCCGCCGCCACCCGCTATAGCTGGGAGCGGAATGCGGTGCGCCCCGGGCACCCGGCCGTGTCGCGATTGTCGCCGGCGATCCGCCATCGGCTGCTGTCCGAGGACGAGGCGGCGGCGGCCGTGCTGGCGGCCCATCCCTTGCCGAAGGTGGAGAAACTGGTGCAGGAAATCTACTGGCGGCGCTACTGGAAATCCTGGCTCTCGCTGCGACCCGGGGTTTGGTCGGATTACCGCGAATCACTGGCCGCAATCGATCAAAATGGCGGCGGTGAAGAGCTCGCGCGCTTCGAACAAGGCAGCTCCGGCAATCCGGTGATCGACCATTTCGCCAGAGAACTGATCGAAACCGGATACCTGCACAATCACGCGCGGATGTGGTTCGCCGCGTGGTGGGTGCATGAGGCGCGCTTGCCCTGGGAACTGGGCGCGGCTTTTTTTTTCCGACACCTACTCGACGGCGATCCGGCGTCCAACACGCTTTCGTGGCGCTGGGTGGCCGGCCTCCAAACGCCGGGAAAAACCTATCTCGCACGGCGGGCGAATTTGGAGAAATACCTGGACCGCAGTTTGCTCGAATCGCTGCGCGACGGGCTGGCGGCCTTTGAAAATCCGAGCCCGCAACTCCCGCCGGAGCCACTCCGCGCACCGGTGACGCAGCTGGTGCTGGAATCCCTCGTCCTCGATCCCGCGTTGCCCACCGGGCTGTGGATCCATGAGGAGGATCTATCACCGGAAACCTCGCCGTTGGGAGACACCACGTTCCGGGCGATCCTCGTCACCGGGCACGGCGAAGGGTGGCGTGACTTCCGATTTCCCGCGGCGAAACAAGTTTGGCTGAAGGCAGCGCTGGCGGATGCTTCGTTCCGCGCGTCCGCGCACTGGCAGTCCGAGGCTCCGGTTTACGCCGGCGAGGACCTTGTCGCGGAACTCGTCACGTGGGCCGGGATTCACCGCCTTTCGCAAATCGTCAGCCTGCGTCCGGATGTCGGCCCCCTGGCCGACGCGCTGCCGGCGCTGTCGCCCGCCCTGGAGCGTGCCGGGATCCGGTTGGTGTGGGTCGACCGCCCGCGCGACCTCGTCCTCCGCCCGCTTGCGACCGCCGGGTTTTTCGGCTTCTGGGAAAGCCTCAAGCAACGCGGTCTGTTGCCAGAGTCAACACTGTCGGTTTAAAAACAAAGAGGAAATGAACCGCAGATGAACACAGATAAACGCAGATAAGAAATAGTCGGAACCCCTCTTCATCTGCGTCCATCTGCGTTCATCTGCGGTTAAAAAACTCTTGAATTTTCAGCCTTCCCTCAAACCGCCAGCGCCGCGATGTGATAGGCGGCGGCAAACATGATCAACTGCACCCCGCCCAGCGCCAACAGCCGGTTGAAAGCGGGCCCCGGCGGGAAAGTCATCACCCCCCAGATGATCCGCAGACCTAACAAGAACACCGGCGCGCCGGCGATCGCCAACGCCGGATGGCCGAAGGCGATCCAGCCGAGCCCGGCGAAGGCGGCGATCTTTACCTCCAGCCAGATCACCGCCACGGCCACTTTCGGCCCGAAGCGCACGGCGAGGGTGCGCTTGCCGGTGCCCGCATCCTCCTCGCGATCGCGCAGGTTGTTGACCGAAATCAGGATCGCGGACAGCAGCCCGATCTGAACCCCGAGCAAAAGCGTTTCCGGCGGCCAACCGCCGGTCTGGATGAAAACCGTGCCGGCCACCGCCACCACCCCGAAAAACAAAATCACGAACAATTCGCCCATCCCGCGATAGGCGAGCGGGAACGGGCCGCCGGTGTAGCCATACGCAAGAAACAGCGAGGGAATCCCGATCGCGATGACCGGCCAGCCGCGCGCCTGATAGAGCACCGCCCCGAAGCCGATCGCGAT
>JBIPND010000690.1:0-2668 GCA_044374015.1 Luteolibacter sp.
TGGCGGCGAAGCGGATGGGGCCGGCGGCCACCGGTTCTTCTCCGACGGGGCGCGGCTTGCCATCTTCGCCCGGCGTGTGAAGCGGGATGAGCCGCCCGACCTTGTCTTTGGGGATCGCAAAATGGGTGTCGCCCATTGCGAGAGGGCGGAAGATCCGCTCGTGCAGGAATTGGTCGAGTTTCAACCCGGACTTCACTTCAAGCAGGCGGCCGAGCACATCGATGGACTGACTGTAGCTCCACGCTTCACCGGGAGCAAATGCGCGCGGTTGGCGGGCGAGGATTTCGACATGCTCCGCAAGTGATCGTTTCTGCGGCAGGAACAAATCCGGAAGCCCGGCCTTTTGATATGCAGCGTCCTGATCCTCCGGCCCGAACCATCCGTAGCCGATACCGGAGGTGTGAGTCAGGAGATGGTGGATCGTGATCGGTCCGGCACCCGAAAACTCCGGCAGATGGCTTGCGATCCTGTCATCCAGCCGAATGGAGCCCTCTTCGAAAAGCATCATCACGCCCACGGTGGTGATCGCCTTGGTCATGGATGCGATGCGGAAGATCGAATCATCGGAGGCGTTGCCGAAACTCTCGAAATATCCGATCCGCCCGTGCCGGGAGATTGCGACGACCGCACCGGGAAGCCGGCCGCTTTCCACTTCGTTGCGGATGGTTTCACTGAGTGTCGCAAGCTTCGTTGTGGACAATCCGATTTCGGCAGGTGGAGAGACGGGCATGTCGGCGGCGTAGAGGGTGTGGGTGCCAAGGACGACTGTCAGGACTTGTCCGAGTTGTTGGATGTTGGACATGAGCTCAGGGGGTGAGCTTGCGGATGCGGAGATCCTTGATCTCGATTTTCATCGGCGGCCCGGAGTGGAGTTGGAAGCCAATCAAGCCGCTGGCGCGGAAGTTGGGTTGATCCTCGTCGATGGCCAGTGACATGACCACGTCGTTGATGATGTGGGTGAACTGGTTGCCATTGGCGATGATCCGGTATTCGTTCCAATCATCGCGGCGAATGGCCTTTTCCAGTTCGGCCGGGTCACCCAGTTTTGCGAGTTTTTCAATTGCGGGTTTATTGGGCTTTTCCGGATTGTGCCGGACGATCACCGCCTCGCCGCGCTGCGCCATGAACATGCGGCCGTTTTCTTCGAAGAACATTCCGGAAAACTTGTCCACCTTTCCATCATCATGCCAGCGGGCTTCGAAATCCGCCTGAAGCCCCTTCATCACATGGCCGCCAAGATCGGTGGAACGATACTGGACCCCCGAATTGAAGCCGGTCACCTTGTAGGAAAATCGAAGTTCGAAGTCGCCGAACTCACCGGCTCGGCAAATCAGAAACGTGTTCTTCTCGGTTTTTTTGGATTCCGTGGTTTCACCGATGAGAACGCCATCTTCGGCGCGCCAGAAATCGGACTTGCCGTCCCAGCCATCGAGACTTTTGCCGTTGAACAGGCTGATCCACGAATCGGCCGTTTCGGCCCCAAGGATCTGCATGGCGGATAGTGCGAACGTGGCAAGGAGATGGATGGGTTTCATGGGGAATTTACGCGGGGTTTGAAACTGGCGGGAGCATGCATTTCCACCAATTGGCAGCGTATACCGGACTTCATCATGCCCCTCGAAACGCAGCAATTCGCCGGAAATGGGATCTGTCCCAAGTGAGAGCGGAAATTGCTTCAACGCGGAGGAGGCATCGAACTGCAAACCCTTGGTGTGAAAATTTCCATGGCTCTGCTCAATGGGCTTTGAAGCCCTGGCGTTTGCGGTTTTCGAGCACGTGTGAGTAATCTATCGTTGGATCAGCCAGCTCCTGATCGAGCAGGTTGCGGCCGCGGGCGAGATACATCAATTGACGGTCGGCAAACTCGGGATTGAGGCGGGTGGTGGCGGGGATGAATCGGAACGTCCAGCCACAGCGGCGTTGGTCGGAGGTGTTGGGCGGGCTGCCGTGTTGGGTCCGGGCGTCATGGAGCGAGCAGTGGTTGGGCTGGAGTTCGCAGGGGACGGCGAGTTCGTCGTTGCGGTGCGAGGGGATGATTTCGGTATCAAAGACGCTTTGTGAGATATCGACCCCTTCGTAGTCGGAGAACCCTTTGTTGCCGGTGTTGTGACTGCGAGGAATCACATACATGCAGCCGTTTTTCGTGGTGGACGGGTCGATGGCGAGCCAGACCGTGGCGACCTCCATCGGCTCCAGCAGACGACGCCAATAGGCGCTGTCCTCGTGCCACGGGACGCGGCGGCCGTCGCCCTGCGGCTTGCAAATAAAGTGGGTGGAAAACAGGATAATGTCCGGGCCGAGCAGCGGCTCGACGAGATCGACGACTTCCGGAGCAAGCGCCCACTCATTGAGTTTGGGGTCGCCGAAGTGCGGGGTGTCCATCGCCTCCGGCCGTTGATCGGAGGGCCAGGCTTTGAGTTTCAACTCGAAGTGGGCGACGAGGCGGGCGAATGTTTCGTCGGAATAGACTTTTCCTTGGGGCAGGACGAAACCTTCGCGACGGTAGTGCTCGATTTCTTCCGGAGTGAGGCGGGATCGGGTCAGCGAGGTCATGGGATCACAATAGCTGACCGGATCTGATGATTTCGTCTTCTAGAGTGACATAAAGATGCTCTATTTTGATTTCATGGAGACCATCCGATGGCTTGCAATCTGTCCGGGAGGGGAG
>JBIPND010000689.1:0-2668 GCA_044374015.1 Luteolibacter sp.
CGGTGGAGTGCTGAAACTGGCAATGCCCGACACCCTCGCTGATGGGGCCGCCATCCACATCGCCGCAAGCGGGGCCTCCCTCGAACTGGCTTTCACCGGCTCCGATGTGGTGGACCGCCTGTGGATCGGCGGCGTGGAAATGGCGGCTGGAACCTGGGCCGCCACCGGCACGCCCGGCGCCGATCACCCGTCCGATCGAATTCTCGGAAGCGGCATGCTCCAGGTGACGCGCGGTGCCCTCATCGCAAACTACACCACTTGGGCCGCCACTCACGGCGTGACCGGCGGAGCGAACGGTGATTCTGACAACGATGGCATCGCCAATCTGATCGAATACGCCCTCGACCTCAATCCCGCGGCCTCCGATGGCTCGGCCGGAACACTCGTGGCAGATACGATCACCTTCAAAAAACGCGCCGAAGCGGTGCTCAATGGCGACGTTACCTACGGCATCGAAACATCCTCCGACCTCGGGATTTCCGATCCGTGGACCGCCGTCACGCCAACCACGGATGCTCCGCTGGAAATCTCCTACAAGTTTCCTATCAGTTCTTCGGGGTTCGCCCGCTTCAGGGCGACGGTCAGTCCTTGACACGCGGTCCGGTCCTCGGGACTCATTCCCGCAAGCATGAGACGCAGAGATTTCGTCATCACGACCGCCGCTGCGGGTGTCGCTGGCATGGCGGGGGGCCGCCCGGCGATTGCCGCGGATAAGGATTCCATGCCGTTAGCGGAAGCCATGCGTGGATTATTAGGTGACTGGTGCGACCGCATGATCGGATTGCAAATCGTGGATCCGGCCCGTCCGGAAAGCCACGGTGCGATCCAATGTCCGGCCTGCGGGTTTCTCCATGGCGTTGTGGTGACGCGGTGTTGCCGTTTCTATCAATGGCCCAACTCACCGGCGAGGCGCGTTATCTCGACGCGGCCATGCGGGTGGCCGCGTGGACCCGGAATGTCGATGCCGGCGATGGTTCGTGGACCAACGAGCTCGACCCCAAGTCGTGGAAAGGCACCACGGTTTTTACCGCGATCGCGTTTGCCGAGGCACTGGAGTGGCACGGCGGATTGTTGGATGAGCCGGTCCGTGCGGCCTGGCGCGACCGGTTGAAAAAAGCCGGCGAATTCATTTCCGGCAACCTAACGGTAAACTCCGCCGCCGCGGAAGCCAGGTTCTTGGGCAGGACCACCAACATCAATTACGGCGTGAGCGGTGCCTACGCGCTGCTCACCGATGACCGGAAGGCCCTTGACCTGGCGGCGGCATCTTTCCGGCAACATCTGGAATTCATGTTGCCGGACGGTGGCTGGGACAATTCCTAGGGCACCCGCAGTTTTAAGTGGACCTACTGGGGAAGTCGTACTTCGGACGGTTGCCAGGCCGCGCTGGTCCGGCTGGCGGAGCGCGACCCGGTTTTCATGACGGCGGCACTGCGCAATGCCGAGCTGTTCCAAGCCTGCACTCATGACGGCCTGCTGCACGGCGGGCCGCACTATTCGAGACATCAGGTGAAACCCTGCGTCCACCACACTTTCGCCCACGCCAAGGTCGCAGCCAGCGCGCTCCACTATCTGGCAGAAGCAAAACCCTTGCCCGCCCTTCCGCCGCTGCCGCGAGCGGTTGCGGTCGGGG
Source organism: Luteolibacter sp. (assembly GCA_044374015.1). GTDB lineage: Bacteria > Verrucomicrobiota > Verrucomicrobiia > Verrucomicrobiales > Akkermansiaceae > Luteolibacter. Next base: position 1,634 of record JBIPND010000689.1, read on the forward strand.
TGAAACATTTTCCCGAAATCGAAGTCACGCTTGCGGCGATCGGCCCGTGGCGGGCGACCTTCAGCGCGTATGACTGGATTTACAAAAAAGGCCTGTTCCAAGCCATGGGCGGGGCTCCCGGTCTGCTGTGGCATGAAAAGGCCGGGCCGGTCTTGTGCGCCAGCCTCGCGCGTTATTTCCCCGCCGAGGCCGCCAACATGCAAGCCGCCCCCGACGACGAGGACTTCCCTCTAACCGTCCGGGTCGAAAACCGCGGCGCGGACGGCACCTGGTTCACCAACCTCCACGACACCACCGCCACGGTCCGGCAGGAATCCACTCCTGATAGAATCCGTTTCACTGCGGAAACCCAACTGCTTACCGATGCGCCAGGACGCTTACCATCCCCGCCGGCGTGACCTTGCGCGGCGAAGGGCAGGACCCAAAGGGCACCGTGATCGTCGCAACCATGGTTCCGGGAAAAGGAGTCGGTTCGCAGCCGATCCTCATCCAAATGACTGGCAAGGGTGCGCTCAAGACCCGGGGCGCGCCGCATGCGGTGACGGATGAAAAAGTCCCGTTAGGCAGTCACCGCCTAACTATCGTGAACGCGGCTGCGTTCAAGCCCGGTGATCGCATCATCGTCGAGCGCGCCTCCACCGCCGCATGGATCCGCGACCTCAAGATGGACCAGATTAAATTGAAAAAAGGCGGCAAGCAATGGTCTCCCAAAGCCTATGTCCTGCGCTGGCAGAGCCGGATCGTGTCGATCAAAGGCGATGTGCTCACCCTCGACACTCCCGTGATCTGCTCGCTAGAGCGCCGCTACGGCGGCGGGGCCGTCTATGCCTGCACCACCGATACCCGCGGCCGCGCGGCGGCGGTTGAGAGCATCCGGCTGGTGTCGATCTATCAACAAGGCGCTGAAACCAAGGACGAGCGCCACGCCTGGGACGCGATCCGGATCGATTCCCTGACCGACAGCTGGGTCCGTGATGTCACCGCGCTGCATTTTGCCGATTCCTGCGTCAACATCGGACAACGCGCCTCACGCGT
>JBIPND010000691.1:0-2667 GCA_044374015.1 Luteolibacter sp.
CGTTTCTTCGAACACCTTGCCGGTCCGGCGGGCGCTCTGGGTTTCGGCTTTGATCTCGTCATCGACCCAGAAAACAAACACCTCGTGCGGATCGTAAACCACGGGCGGGCTGAACCGCGTGGTTTCGCAATCGGGCCACCTGACCCAGCGCCATGAGCCGATGCGCATGAAATCCACCGAGTAGCCGGGGACGAAAATGGCTTCGTCATGCATGATTTTTTGCAACTCCCAGGCGGCGTCTTTGAGTTCTTCCTCGGTGCTGGCGGTGCGGACTTTTTCGCTGAGGGTGTCGGTATCCGGGCGGCCCCATACGAAGAGGTTGTTGGTCTGCGGTTTGGGATTGCCCTTGTCGTCGAAGGCGTTGGTGGAATGAAGGAATTGGTGATAGTCCGGCACCGGCGGATTGATCAACCAGCTGCCAAACGCCATTTCGTGCTGCTTCTGCATCTCCTTTTTGTAGGCGACGGTGTATTCCAAGCCGTCGAGCCGGAGCTCGAATCCGCAAGCCTTGGCCTCCTCGCGCAGGATCGCGAAAATCCGGTCGATCTGCGGCATCGCCGGGTAGGTGATGGAAACTGAGAGCCGGGTGCCGTCGGGCTTGGCTAGAATTCCGTCACGGCCTTCCAGGGTGTATCCGGCCCTGGCGAAGGCGGCGCGCGCGGCGTCGATCGAGAACGGGCGGGCGACGATGGATGGGTCGCTGAAGATCACGTAGCCTTCATTGAAGGCGTTGAGGCGCTGGTAGTCGCCGCGGAACATGACGTCGATGACCTTCTGCCAGTTCATCGCATGCTGGATGCCGATGCGGACGTCGAGATTGTCCAGCGGGGGCTTGGTGACATTCAGATAGAGGCCGCGCGGGACTTTCGGATATCTGTTATAAAAGGTGACTCGCTCGATGTAGCCATTGTAAACCGGATCGATCTCGGACTTTTCATACCACAGCTGCGGCTGGGTGAGGAAAAAGGTATCGAGCTCGCCGGCGCGGAAGAGTTCGAAAGCCTTGGACTCGTCACGCACCACGGTGTGGACCAGTTTGTCGGGATTGAAGCGGTAGCGATAGTATTTGCGATCCTTCGCCCACCAGGTCTTCACGCGGGACTGGGTGATGGAGGCGCCTTTGACAATGTCTTCGGGCAGCACCTCATAAGCACCGGTGGTGGGCGGGAAGCGCCACTGATAGCGCTCGCTATAGTCCGGGCCGTATTCCGAATAGAAATGAGGTGGTGCCGGGGTGAGGGCCCCGGCGATGACCGGTGCGTAGATTTTCGCTTCGGGCAGCGAGATGGAAATCGTTAGATCATCATACATGGCGACCTGGGCGACGTTCTCGCGGAAATACTGCTTCGCGTATGGATTCACGATGTGGTCGGACACCCGCAGATACACATAAATGAGAAAATCACGCGCCTTGACCGGGACGCCATCCGAATACCGGGCTTCGGGGTCGATGCGGAAATAGATCGTGCGTCCGTCCGCGGAGGTGGCCCACTCACGGGCGAGTCCGGGGATCATCTCCATGGTCTCCGGATGGAGGTTTACCAACGGCATGTCGATGTAGTCATAGAGATCGCCGCGGAAGGAGTTGTTGGAGTTGTCGCCGATGGGCCGGATGGTCGGCGGGAAGGTCGGGATGTAACGCCGGAACACGCCCCCCTTTTTGGCGGCGGGATCGCCGATTTCCGGCTGGTCCATGCCTGTTTCCCAAACAAGGTCGGCGGGGATACCGGCGGGGGTGCCTATTTTCAAATAGCCACCGAGGCCGAGGCGGAATTCCCACCGCTCTTCCTCGAGTTGCAGCGCCTTTGCGCGGATTTCGAGAGCGACTCTGGCAGTTTCATCGGCGGTGGCGAGTTCGCTGGTGACCTTGGCGATCTCGGCGGCGGTGGCGGTTTGCTGGGTGCGCAGCCATTGTTCGATGTAGCGGTTGTAGGCGGGGACGAAACCCTCGAAACCCAGCGTGCGCTCGACTTCCTGCGACTCCTGACGGCAGCCGGTGGCGGCCAGCACGCAGGTGGCCAGCAGCAGGAAACCGAATCTTGATAGAACACTTCGCATCAGCGGTAGAAGGTGAATTTTTTCGGGTCGAAGGCCTCGCGGACCGCCTCGCCGATGAAGGTGATGACAACTAACAACCCTACCAGCACCACGAAGGTGGAGGTGACCAGCCACGGTGCGGATAGATTGGAAAGCCCGTCGTTGAGGAGGCGGCCCCAAGTGGCGTATTGCGGGGGGAGGCCGAAGCCGAGGTAGTCGAGCGAGGTGAGGGAGAAAATCAGCCCGGACATGGTGAACGGCACCAGCGTCACGATGATGGCGACGGTGTTGGGCAGCAGATGCCGGAATAGAATCCGCGGCGTGCCGGCACCCAGGACTTTGGCGGCTGAAATGTAGTCGCGCTCCTTGTCGCGGTAGGCGGCGGTGCGCATCAGGAAGGTCATGCCCATCCAGCCGAAGGCGATCAGGATGGTTAGAATGATCGGCAGTCCCTTGAATTTCTCCGGCACCATGCTGGATAGAATGATCACGATGAACAGGAATGGCATGTTGGACAGCACTTCGATCACGCGCTGCGCCACCAGATCGAACCACCCGCCGAAGAAGCCCATCATCATGCCGATGGTGATGCCGATGCAATAGACGATGGGCAGATAGATGAGCGCCGCT
>JBIPND010000692.1:0-2666 GCA_044374015.1 Luteolibacter sp.
TTGTAGGGATCTTGGAGTGGGGGAGCGGGGGAGCGGGGGAGCGGGGGAGCGGGGGAGCGGGGGAGCGGGGGAGCGGGGGAGTGGGGGAGTGGGGGAGTGGGGGAGCGGGGGCGTGGGGGAGTGGGGGAGTGGGGGAGTGGGGGAGCGGGGGAGCGGGAGGTGGTCGGTGGTCGGTGGACGGTGGACGGTGGACGGTGGACGGTGGACGGTGGACGGTGGTCGGTGGACGGTGGACGGTGGACGGTGGACGGTGGACGGTGGACGGTGGAATTAAAATATCTTAGATATTAAATATGTTAGTGTCAGTTTTGAAAGGGTAGGTTGGATTCTTCTGTTGGAAGAGTTGTTGGAGGGATGATTTTTTCCGGCAACGTCAAAGCCGCTTGGGATGGAAAATTGGATGTTACATCTACCCGATAGATGAGCAAAACCAACGAGCCGATGGCACCCAGCCCGTTGAGGACCACGAGACATTTGGCAAACAGCGTCATGGGCGAAGCGCCGTGCCGGCCCTTCACTCCTGCTCGTCCGCAGTCGCCTTGATGTCGCTGAGAGCGGCGATGAAGTCGCCCAGGATTTCCGCCGGGACCATGATGGTGTCGCGATTTCCGCCGACATCTTCGGTGATTTTGACGACCATGCCGCGGGAGTTTTGCTTCAGATCGAGAAAGAAGATCTTCCGGTCCGCCAGGATTTTTTCGGTATGCAATAAGTCGTTGTCCACATCTACCTCCGTTGCTACTTCAGTTGTGAGGAGAATTGCGGTGAGAGTCTGGATGTCAATTGAAATCCTTGACCGCTGATCAAGAGGGGCTTGAGGGGGTGGTGATTGTGGACCAGATGTTGCGGGTCCTCTTTGGGACGGCGGGTGCGAGCGAACCGGGCGGCGGGCTGAGCTTGAGCGAGGCTGGCGGGTGGAGGCTGGCGGGTGGGGGTTGGCGTTCGCGGTGCTCTCGGCCTGTCTGTTGGCTCCGCTGGCTGAGGAAACGCTCTATCGCGGCGTGCTATTCCGCTCGTTTTGGAATCGCATGGGCGTGCTGCCTGCGGCGATATTTTCGTCCGCGATTTTTGCGATGCTGCATCTCTACGACGGCTACGGCCTCGCCAGCGTGGGGGTTTTCGGGTTCACCTGCGCGCTGCTCTACGTCTCCACAGGTTCGCTGACCACGGTGATCGCGCTCCACGTGCTCTACAATTCCGCGATCAAAATCCCGGAATGGATCGTGTATCACGCGCCACTCGGCTGAGCCGGGGGCTCGGGGCGATTTCTCATGAAATCGGCGACTTGCGCGAAAAACGGATCGAGAAAGCTGCGGGCGGTGGCTGGAATTTCGGCGTCCTCCATCGCCGTGCTCATCAACGACAGCCAGCGGTCGCGCTGGGCGATGCCGATTTGGAAGGTGACGTGGCGCATTCGCAAACGAGGATGCCCGCGCAGTTCCAGATAGCGGGTCGATCCGCCCAGCCGGAAAAGCAGGAATTCCGCCAGCCGTTCCTCCGAGCCCTCCCAGTCATCCTCCGGATACATCGGCCCGATCAAATCATCGGTCCGGGCGTGGCGGTAAAACGCGGCCACCATCCGCCGGATTCCCGCCTCGCCACAAATTTCCATCACTTCGGCTTCGTTCATGCCGCAGAGTGTTCCCCGATTTCGCGTTGCGTGGGCAAGCACCGTTTCGGCCGGGCATGCCGAAGGGTCTGGCAACGATCACCCGTTCGGGGGATCATTAGCCTTGAATTTTTCCCTCTATCAAGATTAGCCTCCCGCGCGGGGCGACAAAACCCGCCATTTTTTGTTTTCATGAGCGATTCTGATTCCAACGCACACCCTGGTTTTCAGGCCCCGGATCCTGCCGAGCTCAACCAGCTCTTCCCGGGTTACGAAATCGAGAGCCTCATCGCCACCGGCGGGATGGGCGCGGTTTATTGCGCCGTCCAGAAGTCGTTGGATCGCACCGTCGCCCTGAAAATCCTGCCGCAAGAGTTCAGCAAGGATACCGCTTTCTGTGAAGGCTTCGAAGCCGAGGCGAAGGCCATGGCGCGTCTCAATCACCCGAATCTCATCGGCGTTTACGATTTCGGCGAGGTCAATGGGATGCTCTACATCATCATGGAGTTCGTCCAAGGGAAGTCGATTTACCATTCCGCTCACGGCCAGGCGATTGATCCCCGTGAGGTCATCCGCTTGGTCACCGCGGTGTGCAGCGGGCTGGCGCACGCCCATGAAAACGGCATCATTCACCGCGACATCAAGCCGTCTAACATCCTGTTGGACCTCAATGCCCAACCCAAGATCGGCGATTTCGGGCTTGCCCGCCCGATCGAGCGGAAAGTCCAAGAGGGCGAGGAAATTTTCGGAACCCCCCACTACACCGCGCCGGAGGTGGTCAATGCGCCGCATTCCGTGGATTATCGCGCGGATATTTTTTCCGTCGGCGTGCTGCTGCATGAACTTCTCACCGGCAAGCTCCCCGCGGATGATCCGCGCCCGCCGTCGGCCATCGCGCACTGTGACCGCCGCTTCGATGTGATCGTGCGCCGTGCCACCCACACCAACCCAGCCGGACGCTATTCCAGCGCTGCGGAAATGGCCAAGGATCTCGCCGTCATCGCCCACTCCGCCGCCAAAACCGTCGTTAGAGCGCCGGCACCCGGAGGCCATGGCC
>JBIPND010000694.1:0-2665 GCA_044374015.1 Luteolibacter sp.
CGCCACGATCGAAGAGCGGCCGCATGATTTTGTCGCCCAACTCGACATCACCCCCAGCGAGGCGCCGTCGCTCGAAGCCCGCGGCATCCGCCAGCGGCCGGTCGTCTGGCGGGCGTTTTCCCTGAATTCGATCGAGGGCCCGGTGGTGCTACCCGGCGGCCTTTCGCGGGTCGGGAAATCCGGGCAAGCGCCGCAATTGTGGCCCGGTCACGCCGGCTTCACCAAGGATGTGTGGGTCTCGGATGGGGTGCCGGCGTCGATGACCAAGCCGGACGTGAAATCACCGCGCCCGAGGAAAGACCGGCATCCGGCCGCTCTCGAAGTGCCGAGCCGGATCGCCGAGCAGTTGTTCTGGGTCGGCCGTTATGCGGAGCGCATCGAGTTCGCGACGCGGCTGTTGCGGGTCACCCTGCGCTGCCTGGGGGGCGAGGCCGGGCGACTCCAACAGGAGCAGTTAGGCGCGTGTCTGGCGTTGCTCCGCGGCAGCAATGTGATTCCCAAGGAAGTGGTGATCCACCCGGCGCAGACCCTGAAAACCCTCTCCGGGCTGATCCACGATCAAGCGGCGCGCGGCGGAATTCCGGCGCTCACCCGCTCGTTGTTGCGCAACGCCGCCGCCGCGCGCGACCGCCTGTCCGATGACACCTGGCGGTTTTTCAACCGGCTCGAAGGCATCGTCCACACTTCGGCCGCCTCGCTGAACGGCTCCGACTTGTTGCGCACGCTCGACACCCTGGTCCTGCACCTCGCCGCGTTCTCCGGGATGCAGGCGGAAAACATGACCCGCGGCCAAGGTTGGCGGTTCCTCGAAGTCGGCCGCCGCATCGAACGCGCGTGGGGCGGCTTGTCGTTGTTGAAAAGCGCGGCGGACGTGCGCGATGGCGAGCTGCCGGTGCTGGAGCCGTTGTTAGAGGTTTGCGACAGCGTGATGACTTACCGCCGCCGCCACTTTTCCCAGCCGCAACTCGACGCGGTGATGGATCTAACCTTCTTCGACCGCACCAACCCGCGTTCGGTCGCTTTTCAAATCCACATTCTCAAAAACGAAATCGCCCAGTTCGGCGGAGATCCGGACTTCGGCCTGCTGCCGAAAATCCGCGGACATCTAACCGCGTTGGACCAGCGCTTTGAAAACCCGCAACCGCCGGACGCCGCGGGGCTTGAAGCGATGTCCGACGAACTGGAGGTTTTTTCCGATCTGCTCACCCAACATTACTTCAGCCACTCGGTGCGGCACGTTTACTAACTGATTTTCCCTGTGAGATATCGCCTCATCCATCGCACGAAATACAACTACGAAGGCGCGGTGACCGTCTCGCACCACCTGGCGCGGCTCGCCCCTCGCAGCCTGCCCGGCCAGCGTTGTCCGTGGCATGAGTTGGAGATCCATCCGGTGCCGGTCGGCCGCGGCGTGCATCTCGATTCGTATGGTAACGTCACCCAGTATTTCGAGATCGAGGGCAAGCACGAGGTGCTTGAAGTGATTTCCCGCAGCCTGGTGGAAGTGCTGCCCGCGTTTCGTCCGGACGCCTGCGCCACGCCGCCGTGGGAAGTGGTGCGCGATGCCTGCCAGATGGAAAAACTCACCCCCGGCAGCGAGGCCGGCGCGTTTCGGTTTGCCTCGCCGATGGTGCCGCTGGGCGAGGGGTTTGCCAGTTATGCCCGCCCGGAGTTTTCGCCGGGCCGTCCGGTGTTGGAGGCGGTGCTCGGCCTGACCCAGCGGATTTTTCGGGATTTCAAATTTGATCCCAAGGCCACCGAGGTCAGCACGCCGGTCTCCGAAGTTTTGAAAAAGCGCGCCGGCGTCTGCCAGGATTTCGCGCACTTGATGCTGGCCTGCGTCCGCTCGCTGGGCCTGCCCGGACGCTACGTCAGCGGCTATTTGGAAACCGCGCCGCCGCCCGGCAAAACCCGCCTCACCGGCGCGGACGCCTCGCATGCCTGGGTCTCGGTCTTCTGCGGCGAAGGCACCGGCTGGATCGATACCGACCCGACTAACAACCTACTCCCCGGCGAGCGCCATATCACCGTCGCCTGGGGCAGGGACTTCAGCGATGTCAGTCCGCTGCGCGGCGTCACCCTCGGAGCCGGCGGCCAACACCTGGCGGTCGCGGTGGATGTGACCGCGGTGGATGAGCTTTGAGGCTGGACGGGAAAGCTGGACGGTGACTGAAGCCGCGTGGTGCGTGGGAGCGTCATCCCGCTGTCCGGAGTTCAAGCTTTAGCTTGCCCCTTCAAGAGCACGGTAAACCGTGAACTCCGGACCGCTTTCTGGTGGCACGCGGCCAACTGGTCGCCACGGAGAAATGACCGCAGCCGGTTTGCACTCGGGAGCGTCATCCCGCGGTCCGGAGTTCAAGCTTTAGCTTGCCCCTTCAAGAGCACGGTAAACCGTGAACTCCGGACCGCTTTCTGGTGGCACGCGGCTTTCGTCGATGGCTCTCGGCAGAGGGTTCAGTCAAAGCGAAAGCTTCACCTAGCCGACACTCAGCTCACCTCCCGGATAAGTTGGTGCCGCATTCCGACCTCTTGAAAAATCAGTCCAATCAGTTCAATCAGTGGTTACCATCTTCCTCTTTAGAAGCGGCTCACCATTTTTCGAAACCAGCCTCCGCCTTCGGATTGGGTGCGGGCATGAGGGCGGCGGTGTCCTTGCGGAAGGCGT
>JBIPND010000693.1:0-2665 GCA_044374015.1 Luteolibacter sp.
GCGAACCCGGCGAGCACCCAATCGCCCTGGCTCAGCCACGAGGTTTCCGCGCCGAGCGAGCGATAGAACAACTGATAGCACAGCGCCCACGCCGGCAGCACCAGCATGAACACCGCCGGAATCGCGATGAACCAGATCGGCATGTTGCGGCGGCGCATCCAGAACAGGATCACGATGAACGCCAGCCCGCCGAGCAGTTGGTTGATCGCGCCGAACAGCGGCCACAGGATGAATCCACCTTGGCCGGCGGTCTCGAATTTCCAGATTTCCCCGGTCCGCGGCGCGGCGGCCAGCAGGGCGGCGATCACCACGGCGAACAAGGTCGCGCCGTGGCGGTTGCTCAGCCAGGTGAGGGGATTGGCGGTGATTTTGATCCCGGTGTGCGGGGCCACCACGGTTTTGTGTTTGAGCAGCGTGCCCGCGAGTTCCTCGATCACGTAGCGCTGCAGACGGCAGGCGGTGTCCATGGTGGTCGCGGCGAACGAGGCCACCAACACGCCGACCAGCGCGGTGCCGGCGGACAACGGCAGGCCGATGGCGCGGAGGAAATTCGACGCCCCTTGCACAAAGGCGCCGAGCGCGCCGTTGGAGGCGGTCGGCCAATCGGCGTAACGCGAGGTCCAGGCGGCGGCTCCGGTTAGAACCTCGCCGCCGGCACCCTTGACCCCCAGACCGATGCCCGCGACGCAGGCGAGGATGACGATCACCGCGAGAAATCCTTCGGTGAGCATCGAGCCGTAACCGACCATTTGCGCGTCGGTTTCGCATTTCAATTGTTTGGAGGTGGTGCCGGAGGCGACCAGGCAATGGAATCCGGAGATCGCTCCGCAGGCGATGGTGATGAAGAGAAACGGGATCATCATCGGCAGCGGCGAGCCGTGGCCGGTGTCGATCGCCGGCGCGACGATTTCCAGCGGCGCGTTGACTCCGCTGTCGTTAGGCACGCCGAAGAATGCGGCGACCACCAAGCCGGCGACCATCAGCCCCATCGCGGAGAGAAGTTGCAGCGAGTTGATATAGTCGCGCGGTTGCAGCAGCAGCCAGACCGGCAACACCGAGGCGGCATACGAATACACCAGCAGGAACGCGACCCAGCCGATCACCGGCCAGCCGCTCAACCAGAGATTGACCGAATGCAAAACCCCGACATCGCCGAAAAACACGCTGAGATACATCAACGCCAGCGCGATCAACGAAGGCACCAGCAGTTTCATCCCGCGCCGGTGCAGATAACCGCCGATGACCATTGCCAGCGGGATTTGAAACATGCACGGCAGGATCGACGAGGGGAACGCTTGGAAAACCTTCGCAATCACCACCCCGAAGATCGCCAGCACCACCGTCAGCGCGAGGAACAGAATGGATAGAAAAAGCAGTCGCGTGCGCGGATGAATCACCCGGCCGGAGATGTCGCCCACCGTTTGGCCGCGGTTTCTGAGAGAGACCACCAACGAGCCGAGGTCATGCACGGCACCGATGAAGATCGAGCCGAACAGCACCCACACCAATGCCGGCACCCAGCCCCACATCACCGCCAGCGCGGGGCCCACGATCGGGCCGGTGCCGGCGATCGAGGTGAAATGGTGGCCGAAGACCACGCTCTTGGCGGTCGGGACGAAATCGGTGCCATCCTGCATTTCAATCGAGGGCACCACCGCGCGGTCGTCCAATTTGAAGAGTTTTCGCGAAAGCCAGCGGCCGTAGGTGTGATAGGCGATCAGATAGGCGACGAAGGCGCCCACGGCGATTAGCAGGGTTTCCATACGTGGAGGATGGCACCGGAAAAATACCGGGCCGACCAGTCCAATTCGCGGTTACCGCGAATCGTTGGTTCCCGCGCACGCATTGCGGAGTTCTGAGAGGGTGGTCAAGCCGTCCCCGACCTTGCGCATTCCGGATTTCAAAAGCGCGCTGGCGTCTTGGCTGCGGACGTGGCGGCGGCGTCGATGGCGACGCGCGCGCTGGCCTCGTCGCGGATTTCACCGATGAGAATGTAGTCCGGATCCAGCCGCAGGATGGTTTTGAGGACGGTGTGCATTGCCAGTCCGTGGCGCGCGTCCACCTGGTATTCCACGGGATCGCCCAGCAGCGCGTGCATGATCGCCTCGGTGTGCTCGGCCTCGCCCACCAGAAACATCGACCTGCCTTCGCGCCACCACTTGTCAAAAGCCGGGGTGAGCGATCCGATTTTCAACTTCGGCGATTCCATGACGTTGGATTTGATCATGACTCAGGGGGGCTGAAACGGCGGGTCTTCCGCCACGGAAAAGCGTCGTGCGGGGACAGCGATGAGTCAAAAAGAAATCTGGCACTCCGCGCGCCAGGGTCCCGTGTGTCTCGCCCAACACGGTCGGTTTAGACAAAGAGGAAATGAACCGCAGATGAACGCAGATGAACGCGGATAAGAAATAATCAAAACCCCTCTTCATCTGCGTTCATCTGCGTTCATCTGCGGTTAAAAATTCTTGAATTTCCAGCATTGGAAGTCTCGCCCGGACCTGAGAGGCGTGAGGCGGGACGCCTCCGCAACGGTCTGGCGCGAGACACGCCAGCCACTGGCTTGCGCCTGTGATGATCCCGGGTAGATTAGCCGCATGACCGATTGGGACGAAAAATACCGGCTGGGCGAAACTCCATGGGAAAAAGGCCAACCCGCGCCGCCGTT
>JBIPND010000696.1:0-2654 GCA_044374015.1 Luteolibacter sp.
GGCGTGGAATACCGGGTTGCCTGGACTCAGGAAATCACCAGCCGTTTCGAGTTCCGCGCCTCCAAGCTCGGGGTCGAACCGTCACAGCTGCTCCGCGAGTTCTCGCAACCCCGCAAAGCGGCGGCGGCGATCACCTCGTTTCTATGGCTGCTCCTGCCACCCGCCGCGCATGCTACCCACCCGACGCCGGAAGACTTGTTTGTCGCTATCGACCACCAGGCAGACGGCGAGGGTATCCATGCCGCTATCGTCGGCGTGCTCGCTGATATGTCCCCCGAGGTGGAAAAAAAAAGCACTTTGAAGAAATCGCCTTCGCGAAAATCGAGCTAGGACTATCCGCCGATGAATGGAATCAAATGCACCCGGAGCTTGCCCGCGCTCATGTTAGCGCGTGGGAGCTTCGGGAGCGGCGGCAGGACATCCGCAACGCCTCGCTGCAATTCACCGTCGCGCAATGGTCGGGGAATCTCCGCAAGGGCGCAAAGCTGAAGGTTTCGGATTTCCTACCATCCACGAAAAAACAGAAGTCGAACGAAAGCGCGTTGACCGAGGCAAGATTGAAAGTCGCAACGATGAGAATGGAAGCGATCCAAAAACGGAAAAAGTAAATGGCCAGCAAGCAAAGATCCATCGGCGGAATTTACGCCAGCCTGACACTCCGCGACAAAGGGTTTCAGGAGGGAATCAAACGCGCCAGGCTCTCGCTGAAAGAGATCCAAGACGGCGAACGCGGCGGGCTGGTCAACAAGGATCGCGGGGCAGGCGGGACCGACTGGAAAGGCCTAACCGCCAGCGTCTCCGCGTTCACGGTCGGCGTCGGCGCAGCAGCGGCTGCGGTCGGTGTGATGAATGCGGCGATGGTCGGCGTTGCCGAAACCTACGCGGCCTACGACTCGCTGAACCGTGGCTTGAAACTGCTCGACGGCACCGCAGCCGCCACCGCCGCACGGATGGAAAAACTCCGCGAAATCGCCAAGATGCCCGGCATCGGTTTCGAGCAGGCGATTGCCGGCGATATCCGTTTGAGATCGACGGGCCTGTCAGCGGAGGAATCCGAAAAGGCAATTCGCGGCTTCGGCAATGCCCTCGCGTCGGTCGGCGGCTCATCCGCATCCCTCGAAGGCGTATTCCTCGCGCTGGGCCAAATCTCAGCCAAGGGCAAGGTTTCCGCTGAGGAAATCAACCAGTTGGCCGAACGTGTCCCGCAGATCCGCAAGATCATGCAGGATGCTTTCGGCACCGCCGACACCGAGGCAATCCAAAAAATGGGGATCGACGCCAAACAGTTCATCACCGGCGTGATTGATGAGCTGGAAAAACTCCCACGCGCCACCGGAGGAGCGCAGAACGACCTCGACAACTACACCGACGCATGGAAGGCCACCAAGACCCAAGCGTCCGAGTTTGGGATGCTGATTGCCGGCCCGTGGATCCAATCGCTTTCGCGGACATTCAGCCAGGCACGCAAGGATCTGTTGTTTTTCAAAAACCTTTTTGGCATGAAAACCCCCGGCCTTGATGGCGCGGACGGCATGACGGAAAACCAGAGGATGGCAGAGCAGGCGAAAGAACAACGACTCGCCATCGAAGAGGCGGCGGCGGCGGCGGAAAACAAAGTCCACAACGACAACCTCCAATTCTGGCAGGACAAGCAAACCGAGCGCACCGAGTTCCTGCGCTCCGAGGCGGAAAAACGTGCCGCCATCGAAGAGGAAAAAAGCAAATCCCGTGCCAGCGCGATGGCGTCATACAACGAAGAATCCGCCATTCTATCCGCCACCCTGTCAGGCGACACGGTAAAGCTCAAAGCACTGGAGCGCGAAAAGGCCATCCGTGAAAAAATCGCGGATTTGATGCAGGCAGGATTTACCGCAGCAGAGGCTCAAAAGCCCGCCGAAGCCATGGTTGACGCACGCATCAAAGCAGACACGATACAGTCGGCACCATCCCCCGGATATCGCGACGTGAACGCCTACCAGTCCCGTGGCTTATCCCTCGGCGGCAGCATATCCACCCCGAAAAAGGACGAGCTTAAAACCCTGCAAAGCATCGACAAGACACTCAAAGACGCACGCAAAAACGGAACCCTCACCTGGGACTAATCATGGCAACCGAACCACTCTACGACCGCAGGCGCACCGGATTCCCCAAACAATCCGACGACGGGAAATCCCTGCGCACGATCATCGAATACGTCGGGCTTGAGTCCGAGCTGCGGGCGGCACTGCCCAGCCGGGGCGCATCGTGGGGCGAGTATCCCGGCATCGTCGAAAGCGCCGAAATCGAACCGCTGGAGTCCACGGATTACGCGATCCTCTCCATGACCGTCGAGAAGAATCTTGACCAGACGTTTGAGATGTCCGGGGCCAAGAAAGAGACCACCTATGAAATCGACTGGGTCACGGTTTCGCGCCCGTTGATGGAGCATCGGGAGTTCAACGTAGCCGGAGCTTACAATCTGAGCGACGACGACCGGATTGATATTGAACGTTGGGAAAACGAGACGGACCCGGATTTAAAAAAGCTCTACAAATACAAGCACCCGACAAGCGGCGTGACCTTGGTATTGCTGGCCAACGCCAAAAAATACGCCCAAGGCGTGCTGCTTGGCGTCGAAAACTACGACTTCAAAGCTCCGGTTTTGCGCATGACGG
>JBIPND010000697.1:0-2650 GCA_044374015.1 Luteolibacter sp.
GGCGATGACCCAAGAGCGGCCTTGGCAAAACTCCATTGCAAAACCATTTGCCCGGAACCGTCGAGAGCGACCTGGGTATCGAAAGGCAGCGGCGGCGGCGCGACCGTGAAGCTGAGTTCCGTGGAGGGCAGACTTTCGTCGGCACCCGCACCGAGTGAGATCACCACGGCATAATAGGTTTGTCCGAACTCGAGTCCGCTGACGGTCAGTTGGGTGGAGAGGTCGACCTCATGGACTTCGGTGTATTGCCCGGGAGAAGTTCCGAGGAAGAGCTTGTAGCCCGTCAACACCGGCTCGACCACGGGATCCCACGCGAGGGTCACCGAGTGAGTCGGGGCGGGTTCCAAAACAGCGGCAGTTGCCACATTGGCCAAGCAGATGCCACTCAGGAGAGCGACGATTCCCAGGGTCTTGAGCAGCTGCTTAGGTTTTGCATCACGTGAAGTAGGGTTGATAATTGCCATAGCCTAGGATGCGTGAATTTCACTAATCCGACAGGTGGGCAATTGCTTATTTCAAGGTAGGTGAATACCCCATATTGTTGTCGGGTCTTTTTCCGACAGCCGCAGGAAAGGGGCCGGAAATTCGTTGATTTTGAAGCTGGAACAACTCTCCACGGCTCGTGCATGTTCCGCCCATGAATGCCGCCGCCGCTGGATTTTCGATGCCTCCCGAATGGTCGTCCCAAGAGGCGGTTTGGCTGTCCTGGCCGGTCGAGGACCCGCGCCACTGGGGCGGCGCGAAACGTGAGATGATTTGGGCGAAATTCGCGGAAATTGCCGCCGCGATCTCACGCTTCGAGCCGGTGCGGATCAATGCCCCCGCCGCAGACCACGCCGCCATTGCCGCGGCCTGCAACCGGGCGCGGGCGGTGCCGGAGCGGGTGGAACTTTTCGACCACCCGCACAACGACGTCTGGTGCCGCGATCACGGGCCGATTTTTGTGAAACACGCGGGCACCGGCGAGGTGGCGGTGACTGATTGGGAATTCAACGCCTGGGGCGGGAAATTTCCGCCGTGGGATCAGGACAACACGATCCCCGGCCGCATCGCCGCGTCCTTGGGCAAGCGGGTCTTCAAAGGCGGAATGATCCTTGAGGGCGGCGCGATCGAGATCAACGGCGCCGGCCAACTCCTCACCACCGAAGCCGTGCTGCTCAACCCGAACCGGAATCCGGGACTCGGCCGCGAGGACCTCGAACAACGCCTGCGCGACGGCCTCGGCGTTTCGGAAATCCTCTGGCTCAAA
The DNA here is from genome assembly GCA_044374015.1 of Luteolibacter sp. Classification (GTDB taxonomy): domain Bacteria; phylum Verrucomicrobiota; class Verrucomicrobiia; order Verrucomicrobiales; family Akkermansiaceae; genus Luteolibacter. The sequence goes on from JBIPND010000697.1 coordinate 1,250, forward strand.
CAGGGCATCGAGGGCGACGACACCGACGGCCATATCGACGACCTCGCCCGGTTCATCGACCCGCAGACGATCCTGGCCTGCGTCGATCCGGATGCCAGCTCGCCGAACCAGGCGATCCTGCAGGACAATCTGGGCCGCTTGCGGTCGTTCCTCGGACCTAACAACCGGGCGTTCGATTTGGTGGAGATCCCGCTTCCCGAAGCGTGCGAAGTCCCCGGTTGGCGGTTGCCGGTGTTGCCGGCGTCTTACGTCAATTTCCTGATCGTCAACGGCGGGGTGTTGGTCCCGACTTTCCGGCAGATGAAAAACGACGACCGCGCGCTCGGAATGCTCCGCGAGTTGTTCCCGGACCGCGAGATCACCGGCATCGACTGCCTTGATCTGGTCGAAGAAGGCGGGACGCTGCACTGCATTTCGCAGCAGCAGCCGGCTTGAAATCAGGCGAACAAATCGGTGATGATTTTCGAGGGCTCGACGCCGGTTAGTTTTTGGTCGAGGCCTTGGAACTTGAACGTGAGCTTGTGGTGGTCGAGGCCGAGCGAGTGGAGCAGGGTGGCGTGGAGGTCGCGGATGTGGACGGGGTTTTCGACGATGTTGTAGGACATTTCATCGGTCTCGCCGTAAACCTGGCCGCCTTTGATGCCGCCGCCGGCCATCCAGATGGTGAAACAGCGCGGGTGGTGGTCCCGGCCGTAGTTGTCCTCCGTGAGCTGACCCTGGCTGTAGATGGTGCGGCCGAATTCACCGCCCCAGATGACGAGTGTGTCCTCTAACATTCCGCGTTGTTTCAGATCCTGGATCAGACCGTAGCAACCCTGATCGACGTCCTTGCACTGGGAGGCAAGATCGCGGGGAAGGTCGCCGTGTTGGTCCCAGCCGCGGTGGAAAATCTGCACGAAGCGGACGCCGCGCTCCAACAGCCGCCGCGACATCAGCGCGGAGTTGGCGAAGGTGCCGCGCTTCTTGCTGTCGTCGCCGTAGAGGGCGTAGACGCTTTCCGGCTCACCGGATAGATCGGTGAGTTCGGGGACGGAGGCCTGCATGCGGAAGGCCATTTCATACTGCTGCATGCGGGTCTGGATTTCCGGGTCGCCGACGGCTTCGAACGAGCGCTGGTTGAGCTGGTTGAGCCCGTCCAACATGCTGCGCCGCGCCTCGCGCGAGACCCCGGCCGTGTCTTTGAGGAACAGCACCGGATCGCCCAGCGAGCGCAGCGAAACACCGGCGTGTTTGCCGGGAAGGAAGCCGGATCCCCACAGGCGGGATGAAATCGCCTGCACGTTGGAATAGGGCGAGGTGTGGGTGGCGTGCAACACCACGAACGACGGAAGGTCCTGGTTCATCGAGCCGAGGCCGTAGGAAAGCCAGGAACCGAGCGAGGCCTTGCCCGATTGCATCGAG
>JBIPND010000698.1:0-2644 GCA_044374015.1 Luteolibacter sp.
CCGGGCGGGATCATCGAGCAGGGGCTTGAAACTGGTGCCCTCCAGATGTGCCGGCGGCGGCAGACCCGCGAGCTCGCACAGCGTCGGATAGATATCCACGAACTCCACCAGCGCGTTGCTGCGGGTTCCGCGGCTTGCCATTCCGGGTGCCGAAAGCAGCAGCGGCGAATGGGTGTCGTTCTCCATGTTGCTGTGTTTGCGCCAAGCGTCATGTTCCCCGAGTTTCCATCCATGGTCGCCCCACAGGATAATGATGGTGTTGACGCCCAGGCCGAGGTGCACGAGCTGGTCGAGGATCCGGCCGATCTGGGCGTCCACATAACTGATCGAGGCGTAGTAGCCGTGCTTGAGTTTGCGGGCGAGGCTGTCGGGAATGGAGCCCTGCGGCACCCCGTGATACTTGCGCATTTCCCCGCCCGGCAGGACGGAGTAGGAGGGAGCGCCTTCGGGACGGAATTTGTTCGGTGCGAGCGTGATCTTTTCAGGATTGTAGAGGTCCCAGTATTTTTTTGGCGCGACAAACGGCAAGTGGGGTTTGGAGAAACCGACGGCCAGAAAGAACGGCTCGGTCTTTCCCGCCAGCCCGGCGAGCGTGCGCACCGCCAGATCCGCCACCTTGCCGTCGGTGTAGGTGGCGTCGGGCACATCGGCCGACTCGAAGGCCGGGCCGCGGAAGTTGCGCGCGGCTGCCTTGCGGCCGTGGAGCTCGAGGTTTTCGGGGAGCGCGTAGGCGGCTCCCTTGGGCGTGTGCCATGGCACGGACCAGGTGGGGGCGTCACCAAGACTGCTGTGATAGATTTTGCCCATTCCTTGGACGAACCACCCGTTTTGTTTGAAATGCAGGCCGAGCGTGACGACGTCCGGCAGGGCTTTGCGGAAGTGGGTTTCAAGATCCCAGACGCGGGTCGTGTCGGGCCGGGCACCGGCCATCACACTCGCGCGCGAGGGCGAGCAAACCGCTTGCTGGCAATATGCGCGGTTGAAGACCATGCCCGCCCGGGCGATCCGGTCAATGCCGGGACTGATGACGTGATCCGCCCCGTAACAACCCAGTTCCGGGCGCTGATCATCCACCGCGATGAAAAGGACGTTGGGGCGTTTCACCGGGTTCCCGGATGCGTGCGGTGTAAAGATTGCCAATGACAGGCCGAGAAGAATTTGAAATGAGGGTTTCATGGAGTTTGAAAGCTTCGGACGTGGCGGGCTTTTCCGAGTGATCACGGCTGGCTCACCTTGATCCGGAGAAATCCCCGACTTGTGTCCACGGCTTCGGATTCGCCGGGTTCCGCGGCGCGGGGTTCGATCTTGAAGCTGTGGTATTCCCAGTCGGATCCTGTCAGATCAGGCTGTCCGGAGCCAGCCGGCGGTATTGTGAACGGCCCGTTACTGATTACTCCCGCACTTGGGAAATCAAGATCGTGAGTGGCTTCGATCTCGTAGGTGATGCCATCGACCGTGGCCACGCCGTCGACAAACAAAGCACCCGTGCGCACAGCGATGGTCAAGATGAGTTCCTTGAACTCTCCCTCACCCATGATGCGGGGAAAGCTCAATCCGACGTCGGAACCGTCGGTCGGGTTTCCCTTCAATGCGAACTCGAGCAGGTTGGGAGTCCCGTCCGAGTCGGGGTCGTCGAGGGGACCGGCGGCACCTGCGGGCGCGTTGGCGGAAATCCAATCCTGGAACGGAGTGGATTGCGGCACGGAACTGGCCTGGATCTCAAAATTGTCGAACCGCGCCGACATGTCGCCCGACGGCTTCGTCACGTAAACGCCGAACGCAGTGATGGCGGTGTCGGGAAGCGCTTGATCGTAGACCACTCCGGCCCTGTTGGAGGTCATCGAGGTGGCCCAGTCGGCTTGGCTGAAGTCGTTGATCTCGAAACGCTCGGCAGTGGCCATTCCCGTGCTGCTATGGCCCGGAAACATCCCCGCATAAAACCACTTCGTGCCGAATCTCAGGGCGATGTGTAGACCGATGTTGGAGTTTGCGTTGGATTGATAGAGCGAAACATGGCGCAGCGTCGATTTGTTGAGCGGGAGTAGGCCGTTGTACTCGGTGGTGTAAATGAGCCCGGTGCGCGAGCCTCCCGCCAGAACCCACCCTGGTGCCAAAGCCGGGGAGCCATCGCTTTGCCCGTAGTTGCCGCCGAGCGCCGGATCAATGCCGTTGCCCGACTGCACCGCAGGAGTGGCCGTCATGCTGTGGACCCAGCCGTTGGCCGGGAAATTGACCGCGGCTTCCGTCGAATTGTTGAACACCTCGCGATAGGTCACCGCCGGATTTTCCGTCACCACCGCCAAGGGAACCACCGAGACCGTACCCTCGTTGTTGTAAACGTCAAAGTCCACGAAGCTACTGCCGATGCCCGTGAGCACGGCTTTGGGCGATAGCGTGATGCCCGCCGAGCCGGGGTTCGGGGAAACAGTTAGAACCAGCTTCGAAGTGGATCCGCTCGCCGTGGAGGGCACGCTCCAGTCCTTGGTGCCGGTGTCGAAGGCGCTGCCGCCGTCGTGGGAGATGAGAGTCAGGCGGCTCGGGAGGGTCACCGTGATCTTGCCTGAACTGGAAGTCGAGGGGCCGCCGTTCTTGCTGGAAATCGTGATTTTGAAATTGACCCCCTCGCCGGGATTATTGGTGCTGG
>JBIPND010000699.1:0-2640 GCA_044374015.1 Luteolibacter sp.
TTGGGAAAAACTGCCGGCATTCCGCAAGCAGGCCCGCGATGAAATTGCGGAACTGGAAGCGGCCAAGGGCAACAAAGTGGCCGATGAATCCACCCGGATCGACCCGAACACCGCCGCCCGCGACGAGCTGATGAGCCTGCCGGGTGTCGGCGAAAAAACTGCGGACGCCATCATCGAGGCCCGTCCTTACGCCAGTGTCAAAGACCTGCTCAAGGCCGCCGGCATAGGTCCGGCGTCGCTGAAGAAGATCGCGCCATTTCTCGAATTCGCCGCCGCGCCCAAGAGTTAGGAAAGCACTTTCAGACGCCAGTGGTCGTCGCGCTTGAGGACAAAGATCTTGCGGCACCCCTGCCCTCTTCCGGCCGCGCCGTGTTCGACCTCGACCTCGATCACTCCGCCGCGCGGCTTGATGGCGGCGATTCTGAAGACCGGCTCGCGGCGCATCCGCAAAAAACAATGCAAGGGCAGATCCGGATGCGCCGCGTTCCAGAGGTATTTCGCCGGGGGGAAGCCCGGAACCTCCGAGATCGCCACCAGGATTTCACGCAGCAAGCGCCCTCCATGGCGGCGAACCAGAAGCCCGGCGGAGCGCCTTGCCAACAAACTTTCGATCAAGGCCGCCGCCGGATTTTGATGATCCTCCTCCATTTCCTGGATCAACTCGCGCGCATGCAGGGCCATCAGCGCGTGAACCTCATCGCGGTCGATTTCACCTCGTTCGAAGCTGGCAAAAATTTGGAGGGGTGTCGGGATCATCACGGAAAGTCCCTTTATTTCGCACAGGCACCGGGCTCGGGCAAGCCCTTGGAAACATCCCGTTCGAATCAGGATTAACCGGGGGGCTGCCGAGCCACGAGTGCGGGAGTTGCCAGCGCCGCCTCGGCCACTGCGGAACCTTGGCGCTTCCAACCACGTCGATCCTGGCCCCGCCGATCATCATCCCACCACTGGTCACCCCGGGCTGAATCCGATCAATGGTTGAAAATGAACTCCTTCGAGTTCAGCAGCGCCCAGAAAATATCTTCGAGAGTTTCCTTCACGAGTGCGGGTTCCTTGGCGGCGGCGACAGCGGCGAGGAGTTTCTCCCGTTCCAGATCGGTGGGCGTGCGACTGAGGACCGTGAGATAGAGCCGCTCGATGATTTCCGCAGGGCTCTTCTTTTCCAGGAGCAGGGATTCCACGATTTTCCCCTGGCGCACGCGCTGCTGGGTGGTGTCGCCATTGAGCAGATGCAGCGCCTGGGAGAGGTTCGGCTCCATCTTCACCTCGCACGAGCAGACCGTGGTGCGGGTGGCGCGGCCGAAGGTGGTTAGAAAATAGTTGGAGGTGTTGCCGTCGGCGATCTGGACCGCGCGCGCGCCGAGTGGCAGGCCCTTGAATTTGTTAGGCGTGGCGGTGACCTGCGAGATCGAATCCAGCAGAACCTCGGCGCGCACCCGCCGGATCATCGCGTGGGAGAAATTCCGGGTGTCGGTGAGGTTGGTTTCGTTGGTGCGGGTCGATAGCTGATAGGTCCGCGAGCTGCAGATGTCGCGCACCAGTTTTTTGAAATCGTAGTTGTAGGAAACAAACTTCGCCGCGAGCGCGTCGAGCAGTTCGGGGTTGGACGGAGGATTGGAAACGCGCACGTCGTCGACCGGATCGACGATGCCCACGCCGTTGAAGTGCGCCCAGACGATGTTGACCACGTTTTTGGCGAACCAGGGGTTTTCCGGCGAGGCGAGCCAATCGGCGACGGCCACGCGGCGCGATTGTTTTTTCAAATCCGGCTGCGGACCGCCGAGGAATTTGGGGACCATGTTCTGTTTGCTCACCGGGTTCTGGAGTTCGCCGCCCTGGTCGAAAATCACGCGCTCGCGCGGGTCTTCGGCGGGCTTGCGTTTCACCTGGGCGAAAAACGCGGCGAAGCCATAGTAATCGTCCATCGTCCAGCGGTCGAAGGGATGGTTGTGGCATTGGGCGCACTGGATGCGCGTGCCCATGAAGACCTGGGCGACGTTCTCGGTGAGTTTCAGCACGTCCTGCTCGATCTGGAAAAAGTTGGTGGCGGGGCTGGAAAAGGTGCCGCCCTCGGCGGAGAGCAGTTCCTTGACGAGTTGGTTGAACGGCAGGTTGCCGGCGATGCGCTCGCGCAGCCACTGATAGTAGTTGAGCGCGGCCTTGTAGGAAACCTGCTGCGGGCCGTTGTTGAAGGTGCGGATCTGCATCAGCTCCGCCCATTTCATCACCCACATTTCGCTGAACTCCTTGCGGTCTAACAAATCATCCACCAGCGCGCCGCGTTTCTCCGCGCGCGTGTCTGCCAGGAACTTCTCACGCTCCGCCGGGGTCGGGGGCACGCCGACGATATCGAGGAACACGCGGCGCAGGAACGCTTCGTCATCCGCGAGCTCGGACGGGATGATGCGCAGTTTGTTGAGTTTTTCCAGGACATGGGTATCGACGTAATTGTTCGCGGCGATTTCCGGGCGTTTGTAGTTGGGATCGGGCGGAACGACGATCGCCTGGGAGCCTTCGGTGAAGGTGTGAAAGCGCGCCAACAGGAATCCCTCGCCGCGGTTTTTCGAAGCAGCCAGTCCTTCGCGGGGATCGATGGTCACCGAGTTGTCATTGGAGGTGGAGAAGGTGGAAAGCGTGGTC
>JBIPND010000701.1:0-2637 GCA_044374015.1 Luteolibacter sp.
GGAATCGAGGTTGGCCGGTTTTCTAACCGAGCCCTCGGCCGGAATCACGCGCCAGATGCGGCCGTGGGTTTGGTCACGCAGCGGGGTGACGTAGGCGTTTCCCTTGCCGGGTTTCTGCGCGCCGATCTGATAGGGGCTGTGCGGATAGTCATAGCCGCGCGCCGGATTCCAGAAGCGGAAGACGACGTTGTGCTGGATGATCGGATTGTACCAATCGGCGATCCAGACCGCGCCATCCGGACCGGCGCGGGCGGCCACGGGGGCCGACCATGCGTCCGAGCTGGCGAAAAGGTTGTTGCCGCGAAAATGGGAGGCTTTCAACGATTCACGATCCACCACCGTGCCGAGTCCGACCGCGTGGCCGGTCGGTTCGCAGACGAGCACGTGGTTGGTTTGCAGCACATTTTCCAGCTGGTTGTCGGTGTAAAACTGATGCCCGGCCGCAGCGGTGTAGCGGTCGATTTGATCGACCTGGGTGATGTCGAGGGTGTTCGGATAGATGGTGGTCGAGGTGTCGGCCCTCGGCGTTGTGCCGGGTTCGATGCCGCTGCCGGCGTAAGTGGCGGAGGGGATGGATAGAATCCAGGAAGGGTTGTTGTTCGCGGTGGAGCCCATCACATCGCCGTGCTCGGTGAAGCCGAGGCCCCAGGTGTTGTTGGTGGTGCGCTGGAGGTGCTGCAGTTCGGATAGATCCGGGCGGAAACGGAAGACGGAGGAACCGAACTTGGATTTTTTTCCGGCCAAGTCGATGTTGACGCCGCTGTAGCCGACGGTGGCGTAGATCCAGTTGTCGAGGCCGTAGAGGAAGTGCGAGGTGGACGCGTGGGTGTCATTCATGTTGAGGCCGGTGGCCAGCACCTTGCGGGTGTCCGCCTTGTCGTCGCCGTCGTCATCGCGCAGGAAAAGAATGTCAGGACCATCGGTGACGACGACCCCGCCGTTGGCAAACACGCTGGTGGTGCAATGGCGGAGATCGTCCACGAAAACGGTCATTTTGTCCGCCTTGCCGTCGCCGTTGGTGTCTTCGAGGATTTTGATGGTGTCCTTGCCGCTGCCCGGCTCCAACGGCACGTCGTTCGGATAGGCAAAACTCTCCACCACCCAGGCGCGGCCGCGGCTGTCCCAATCGATGGAAATCGGATTGATCACCATCGGCTCGCAGGCGAAGAGTTGCAGGCGGGTGCCGGCGGGGACTTGGGCATGGGCGGCGCTGGCTTCGGGGGACAGCGGTTTTTGCAGGGCCATCATCGGGATGTCCGGATGGGTGCGGCCTTCGATCACGGGGGTTTCGATTTCGAGTTCGGGTAATTTCAGGGCACCGAAAGCCTTGGCGCGCTCGTCGCCGACCGCCCACAGGATGCCGCGTTTGACAAGGATCTGATAGGCGGTTTCCTTCCAGCAGCGGAGGTCGTGACCGCTGGCGGTGTAAAAGACCCGGCCCTTTCCTTCGTCGCGCGTCCAGGTCCATGGCTGGGGTTCTTTTTCATCCTTGTTCATCGGCTCGCGGACTTGGAGCAGGTGGCGGTCCGGGGTGAGATCGCGGTGGATGTAGGTTTCATCCCAGCAAGTTAGAACCGGCAGGTCGCGGGTGATCGGATGGTCGGCATCCACGGTTTTCGGGCTGAAAACATGGCCTTCGTGGCTTTCAAAGCGGCCGCCGACGAGGTCGAACCAGGCTTTGGACGGATGGAAATTTCCGCAAGCGCTGTGCAGGGCGACGAGCGCGCCGCCGTCCTTCACCCAGGGTAGAATCGCTTCCGGGACTTGGTTCTTTTCGTGGTTCGCATAGACCAGCAAGGCGTCGTAGAGATCGAGATTCGCACGGGTGATGGTGGCGAGATCTTCGGTGAAGGTGAGATTGATCCCCTGCGGGCCGAGTGCCTGCTTTAAAACCCGGTAGCGCTCGATCGGCTTGTGGCCGCGGTCGTCGCCGAGGAATAACACTTCGAGACGGCGGGCTTCCTCAGCGGTCGCCATCATGGAGGAGTGGACGGCGAGGAGGAGAAACAGGCGACAGCGGGATTTCATGCAGTTTTGGGGAAATGAGCGACTGCCAATACGTCACTCTTCCCAAATTTTTTGCAATCCGCAAAAGAAACCTAGCAGAGTCTGACCATGTCCTTGATGAACTGCCCCCAGAGGAACAACAAACCGCGCTTGGAGTATTGGAAATTTCCGTCGCCGGTGAGTTCGATGATTCCGGCGTCCAGATTGTGCTCCACCTGGGTGCGCATTTCGCTTTCCACGGCGTCCTCGATTTCCTCGGGGTCAGGCATCCGCAGGCGGTCGGTGGGGACGCGCACGTGGGAGAGGTAGGTTTGGTGATCCTTGAGGATTTGGTGAAAGCAACTGCGCTCGCAGGGGACGTGGTTCCAGCGCACGTTGGGCGGGCATTGCAGGGTCGGGGCGAAGGGGAAATTGGTGGTCCGCCAGATCCCGCCATCGATGTCGTGGGAGGTGATCGAGATGAAGGCGAAGGCGACGTTGCCCTGCTCGCAGAGGCAGACGGCGGCGACCGCCCGTTCCTCCGGGTGCCAGAACAGCCGGAAAAACTGCTGCATGCCCGCCCATTCCCAACCGCAATCCGAGACATGCTCGAAGCCCGCCTCTTCCATCGCCGCCGCGGCCTCGGTGGCA
>JBIPND010000700.1:0-2637 GCA_044374015.1 Luteolibacter sp.
CTTGGACTCTGGCGAGGCGATCACGGAAATCATCGAGAAGCTTCCAGCAGGAGAGCTTTTTCTCGTCGATCTTGTCCTTGGTGCGGGCCACGGATGAAGGACATCACACCGGATCTAACAGTACAAGTGTTTGTTTTAATTTTTTGAGCGGGCAAAATCTTGCCGAGCAGGGACCATGCCGAACACTTCTGGTCAGGTCACGCATTTCAATATTTAATAGATGATGAAACGGAAACCCAAAAAGACCCGCTCGATCCGAGCTGCGGAGCCCGCCGCCAAAGGGGCCGCGCCGGTGACGCGCGTCCGGTCGGGCCGCCGGGGCTGGTGGATGCGTCTGGGGGCGGCGACGCTGGTGCCGCTGGTGTTGTTAGGGTTGCTGGAACTCGGTCTGCGGGTGTTGGGTTACGGGCACTCGACGCGATTGTTTCTGCCCCGGACGATTGGCGGTAGGGAGTTTTTGATTCCTAACGAAAAGTTTACGCATGGATTTTTTCCGCCGGCGCTTGCCCGCGCGCCGTTGTCGGGCCGGATGGCCGCGGTCAAGCCTGATGGTTCCTATCGCATTTTCCTGCTGGGAGAGTCCGCCGCTTACGGTGATCCGGATCCGTCGTTCGGGGTGGGTCGTTACCTGGAGGCGCTGTTGGAAGAGCGTTATCCCGCGAGCAATTTCGAAGTCGTTTGCGTGGCGATCACGGCGATCAACTCGCATGTCATCCTGCCCATCGCCCGCGAATGCGTCAAACATGACGGGGATCTTTGGGTGGTTTACATGGGCAATAACGAGATGATCGGTCCTTACGGCGCGGGCACGGTTTTTGGAGACCAGGCACCGGGCTTGGGATTTGTGAGGGCGGCGGTCGCGCTGAAGACCACCCGGCTGGGGCAGCTGATGGATCGGACGATTGCGGGTCTGCGGAGTGGTTCCGCGGCGCCCGAAGCGTGGGAAGGCATTGCCATGTTCAGCAAGAATCCGCTGCGGCATGATGATCCGAAACGCTTGAGGGCTTATGAAAACTTCAAGGTCAACCTGGATGATATCCTGAGTGTCGGGGAAAAGGCCGGTGTGCCGATCATCCTCAGCACGGTGGCGAGCAATTTGCGGGATTGTTCGCCGTTCTTGTCGGTGCATTCGGCCGGACTGAAGCCGGCGCAACAAACCATATGGCAACGCTTGTTTGAAGAGGCGGCAGCCTTGGAGGCGGGTGGAAACTATCAGGCGGCGCTGGAGCTGTATGAAAAAGCCGCCGCGCTGGATTCAAACTTCGCGGAGCTCCAGTTCCGCATCGGGAGCTGTCAGCTCGCTTTGCAGGACGCGGGCAAGGCGCTCAAATCCTTCGAGCGGGCGCGAGACCACGACGCCTTGGCGGTGAGGGCCGATACGCGGATCAACGGGATCATCGCGGATGCCGTTGCGCGCGCGGGAGCGGGTGGAGCGGTGATCGGGGTGGACGCCGTCGGAGCGCTTGCCAGCCGGACTCCCGACGGCATTCCGGGCAAGGAGTTTTTCTACGAGCACGTGCATTTCACCATGGCCGGGAACTATCAACTCGCCCGCGCGCTTGCCGCAAAAGTGGCATCACGGCTGCCAAGTTCGATCACTGCGACCGGTGGCGAGCGGCCTGCGGAGGCCGAAGCCGAGGCCTGCAACCGTCGCTTGGCGACGACGGTTTGGGATCAAAAACGGCTGTGGGACGTCGCACTCGGGCGGATTTCCGTGGCTCCGTTCACCTCGCAATCGAGCCATCCGCGCAATCTGGAATATTGCAAGTCGCGCATGAAGGAGGTCGATGCGCGGACCACGTCGCAGTCGCCCGCGCGGGACCAGGCCATGTACGAGGCGGCGCTTGCGCGGGAGCCCGACGACACGCTGGTGAGATGGAACTACGCCCAGTTTTTCGAGCGGACCGGCCGCCTGCCGGATGCCGTGAAACAGGGCCAGTTGATTTGCGAAAAGCTACCCGATGCGTCGTGGCCCCATTATTTCGTCGGCTCGGTGATGGCGCGGCAGGGGAGGAAAGCCGAGGCTGCGGACTACTTGCAATGTGCGCTGCGGATCACTCCGGATTTTCCGCAGGCGCGCCAGGAGTTGGATCAGATCCGCAAAAGTCGTCGTTAGCCCCTCAGATTCGCGGGATTCAATGTAATGCAAATAAGTGCAATTTATGGTTGCGCCGCCGCCGATCGTCTGGCAGTTTCCACTCAGAAAGCGCCTCGTCGTTTCGGCTCCCCGAAAAACCAAGCCCGGAATCCCAAATCGTTCTCGGCAGGGTTCGCAGATCCTGATCATGACCCAATTCACTCTCGAAAAATCCATGAAAACCCATTCAAAACCTGCCTCCTATCGATTCCGCGGATTCACCCTGGTCGAGCTTCTGGTGACTTTCACCATCATCATCGCGCTTGCCGCGCTGGTCACCTTGGGCACCCGGAGCCTGCGCGCCAGCGCCGATACCGTGACGGCGCTCAAGCGGATCGGCGGCTATGCCCAAGCCAACGCGCTCTATGCGATTGAAAACAACGGCAAGTATGTCCCGGCCTATTCGTTCGATGAAGAAGCGGCGCCCGGCATCCCATGGCACTACAATCCCACCTTCCTGGAAGCGTTGATCGGCGAGACTCTATCGGTTGAGGAGGCCG
>JBIPND010000703.1:0-2629 GCA_044374015.1 Luteolibacter sp.
TCTGGCAACTCGTTCGATACTGCCTACAACTATTCCGGAAAGGCATTCCCTCTGGCCAATCCGCGGATGTTTTTTATTCCCGACTCCAACGATCAATCGATCGACAAACTCATCACGGACGCGGCTGACAAATTGCCCGAGGTGATCTCCTCGCGCATCCGGATTGGCGGGGCTTTCAATATCAACTCCACCTCGAAAACCGCATGGAAAGCGGTGCTGGCATCGATGGGTGCCTCGGAATTCCCCCGCATTGATTCGTCCAGGCCCACGGCTGCTCCGGTTTGGGAAAATCCCAAGGGCATCCGCTTCAATCGTTTTGGAACAATGGCGACGGCCGACGCTTTCTCCAAAGGTAGCGATGGCAGCGACCCTGCCTTCTGGCTGGGTTGGCGGGAGCTGGATGCCGATGAACTCGACAAACTCGCCAGCGCGATCGTCGATGAAGCCAAGGAGCGGGGTCCCTTCCGGTCCTTGGCGGAATTCATCAACCGCGATCCGTCCGCTTCCAACATTGAGCACCGCCGCAAAGGGGCGCTGCAGGCAGCGATTGATAAAACCATCAACGCGGCGTTGCCGCCAAGCATCAGTGACCAGCCCGCGCAGGAGCCGAGCGGCCCGTTTTCGGATGCCATCAACGGAGAAAGCCAGGCAGTAGGGCAAGCGAGCTATCTGATGCAGGGCGACGTGCTGCAGAGTCTCGGGCCCATCCTCCAGGCACGCTCCGACTACTTCAGAGTCCGTGCGTATGGTGAAGCGCGCGACGCTGGCGGCAAGGTCGTCGCCCGCGCTTGGTGCGAGGCCTTCGTCCAGCGCGGAGCCAGTTTCGTCGATCCTGCGGATCGTCCGGAGACACGCTTGGACGACGCGGCCATGAAAGAAGTTAATAAAACTTTCGGTCGCCGCTTCGACCTTGTTTCCTTCCGCTGGCTTGCTCCCGGGGAGATTCAATCTTAGTAAATCCATGAAACTTTCACTATTCATTGCTCTAGCGGTTCTTATAACTCCGGCGCTCGGCCAAACCCCGCCGTTCAAAACCAAAATTCTAACTGTGTCGCTCGACAAGCCGCTGGAAAACGTTTTTTTCCTGAACGCGGGCAAGGCCGAGCCATTCAACTCGGACCGCTCCGGCTTGGGAAGTCCGTTTGATTACGCGGGAACGCGGGAGCTGGTCCTTCGCGCCAGTGCCGAGGAGTTCGCAGCAAAGCCACCGGTTCCTGCGCCGCTTGCCTCGGTGATGCTGCCCGCGCAGGCGAAACTGGTGTTGTTGGTTGCCGGCCACTCGCCGGATGACAAGATCAAGCTCACTGCTTATGATGTTTCTTCAGGATCTTTTCGCGCTGGCGATTACAGGGTGTTCAATTTCTCGCAGAAGACCGTTTCGCTGATTTTCGGAAGGACAAAATTCGCGCTCAAACCGGGCGAAGACAAGATTGTTTCGGACGTCGTCTTGCAGGACAAGGCGCTCGATGTGGTCGTCCAGATCGCGCAGGTCGAAAATGGCGAACCGAAACGCGTTTACAACAGTGCCTGGGGCCACCAGCCGGTAAAACGCACCTTTGTATTTCTTTTCGATGGCAGCCATCCGACACGCCCGATCGCCATCCGCCGATTCTCGGACCGCCCCGGGTGAATGGCGGCATGAGGATTGGCATCAAGTCAAGCTTCTGATCCCGTTCGCGTGCACGCCCTTCGTCTCTCGACAATGGATGCCAAGCAATATCATAATCAAATTCTGAAGACACGAATGAAACCCATCGTCACGATCCTAAGCAGCCTTCTGCTCGCACTCCCGGTTACGCTGCAAGCCTCCGGTGTGGCCAAGCCCAATGTCGTCCTCATCCTCGCCGATGACCTCGGTGTGGAGTGCCTGTCCAGCTACGGCGGCACATCGCACCAGACGCCCAACCTCGACCGCCTCGCCAAGGAGGGTATGAGGTTTACCCATTGCTTTTTGAATCCATATTGCTCGCCTTCGCGGGCGCAACTGCTGACCGGTCGTTATCCCTTTCAAAACGGGCTGAAAGTCGTGCTCCACAGCAAGCGACAGGAGAACATCTATCTGCATCCTTCACAGCCCGGCTTCCCCCGCCAACTCAAGCAGCACGGCTACGCCACCCAAATCGTCGGCAAGTGGCATGTCTCCTTGGAGCACAAGCACAATACCATCCGGGAGTTCGGCTTCGACCACTATCAGACCTGGAGCATCTTTGATGAAAAGGGCGGAAAAACCACCCGCTTCTGGAACCCCTACCTCATGCGCGACGGCCGCATCATTGCCGATGAGATCCATGACCGCTATGGCCCGGATGTGGACCTCGAGGTATATCTCGACTTCATCACGAGCCGCGCGAAAAACAAGCAACCGTTCCTCGCCTACTACTCGACCTGCCTGCCGCATTTCCCCTGGGAACCCACGCCGGACAGCAAGGACAAAACCTATCGCGCCCCCAACCCCGCCCACAAGGGCGACCCGAAGTATTTCCCGGACATGCTTGCCTACCTCGATAAACAAATCGGCAGCATGCTCCAGACCCTCGATGATCTCGGCATCGCAGAAAACACCATCGTCATCTTCCTTGCCGACAACGGCACCGACAGCGGCCTCGTCCATTCGTGGGGCGATGGCAAG
>JBIPND010000704.1:0-2616 GCA_044374015.1 Luteolibacter sp.
CACGCGGTCCGGAGTTCACGGTTTACCGTGCTCTTGAAGAGGCAAGCTAAAGCTTGAACTCCGGACCGCGGAAGGAAGCTCCCACGCCCCATGGCGATGGTCTGCCTGCGTCACCGCCGAAGCCACCCACCGCTTGCCACCAGCACGCGGTCCGGAGTTCACGGTTTACCGTGCTCTGAAGAGGCAAGCTAAAGCTTGAACTCCGGACCGCGCAGCGAGAGGTCCAAGCCGGCACAGGTTTCGGCGGTTATTTTCGGCAGACGGTCTAGAGCTGCGAATCAAGGAATGAGTTCACGGCACCGAGAGATGACACATTGATGAAAAGCATTCACTTCCCTTCAGCAATAAGTCCACCTGATATTTCTGATTTTCTGCGGCAATCCGGCGCGGCGGCAAAACCGCCATCGAGACCTCCAAACGGAAAATCGATTTTGAACCGGATGAGCTTGCTTGAGAACGAACAGACGCCAGGGGAGTCGGGGGGGGCCAAAGGGTTTCCGCGGAATTCGTTACTGAATTTCTGCCGGAAATGTCAATTTTGCGGATTCCAATAGCCGTTGTTTTCCTCGGGACCGAACCAGCCGAGGTTCCACTTTTCCGGGTCGCCGCCGTGGGGATTGACGCCGCCGCGCGAGCCGGTGCGGGTTTCGGTGCTGATGCTGCCATCGCACCAGGCGACGATGGCCTTGCCGTTGGCGCGGAAATGCACGCTGGGCGTGGGCCGGTTGCCGGATGGGCCGTCGCCGAAGTCCCAGAACGGCGGTTCGCAGGAGGCGTATTCCTGAAGTCCCGACGAGCTGGCGTAGGCGGTGGTGGTGAACATGACGGTGCGGCCGGGGTTGGTGACGTTGGCCGCCGTTTGGGGAATGAGCAGCCCGGTGTTGGGGTCAAATGCTCCGCCAGGACGACCTCCGATGTAGGACGCATTATAGCCATAACCGCCGCTGCCGTCTTCGAAACTAGCAGAGCCTTCCAGCATCCCCCGAAACAACGGACAGATTGTGACGGACATGCTGTTGCCCAAGTAGGGTGAAAGAAGACCTTTGGTGGGATCGAACCGTGCTTTGGAGGAGCTGCGAGTTCCGTGCCAGCGACGATTGGTAGATTTATCCGCCGCCGGGCAATAGACGCCGTGTTCCGCCAGATAGGTGGTGTTCGCCACGGCGAGGGAACGCAAATTGGCGGAGCTCTCGATAACGCGTGCGGTGGTAATCAACCGCCGGCTGCCTGAAAAAGCGAGGGTGGCCATGACCACGATGATCAGGATGACGGTTAGTATCTCTATCAGAGTGAAGCCCGCATGCCGGCGCGGCCATTTGTAACAGGCCGCGGTCATGGCTCGGTGGGTGATGCGGTGACTTTCACCCGCAAGAACCGGGTGCTGGCGGCGGTAACGGGGGCGGCATCCCGCACGGTCACTCGCCGGATCACGCCGACGCTGGCGATGGAGGAGGCCGAGGTTTCGGCGATCAGCGGCTGATGGTCGGCGGCGGGCAGCAGCGGGCCGCCCGCGGTGCTACGGGCGATGGTGGTCCAGGAATTTCCGGCGAGCGATGAGGACGCCTGCACTTCATAGACCAGATCCGTCAGGCGCTCGTCGCGCAGGAAGGTGAGCTCGGGAAATGTTTCATCGCCGGTGGCGACAAGGCGGATTTTCGGCAGCGCCTCGGCGGCATCAGGGAGCGATGGCACGCGGGCGAAGGCGTATTCCAGCAGGTTTGGGAGTCCGTCGCCATCCGGGTCATCGGCCATGCCTTGAAGTTCGGGAGCGACGTTTTCGAGCGCCGGCCACTGGGCATAGGTCATCGGGGTGGAAATCGCGCCCACCGCCTCGAGGTCGAAGCCACCGGAGCCGAAGGTTTTCCACGGGTCGTAAATCGGCCGGCCGGAGTCATCGAGGACGCGTCCGTCACCCGGAATATCGACGAGCCGGATGTGGGTGATTTCCGACAGATTGACATCTGCTAGATCGAAGGGCGTGCCCCAGCAGTCGCCAAAGGCATTGGTGTGTTTGCCGGCGAGGTTTTTGAGGTTGGAGGGATCGAGCGAGCCATACGCGCCGACCGGGGCCGCGGTTAGCGAAGCGGCGGGGAAGCGGACGAAGTTCTCGCCATCGGCGGAGACCCAGACGTGGGCGAGTTCGCCGAAGATGCCGCCGATGCCCGCGCCGCCGTAGTTGAACTCCGCGATGTGGCCGTTTTCAAACACCACGAAATCGGCACCGGTTAGATTGCGGATCGGTTTGGAAAGCCGCACCGTGATGGTGCCCGGCGGAGAAGCCCCGGCGGACAGATCGCCGAGGGCGACGACGTGGAAATTGTCACCGGTCACCGGACCGAGCGCGGCTGCAGGATCGGCAAACCCTGCGGAGACGGATTCGGAGGGCTGATAGTTTTCGACGCTGTCCGCCCAGGCGAAGAACAAGGGATTTACGAAATTCTCGGGATTTTCGAAAACCGGCTCGCCGTTGTCATCGAAAGTGAAGGTATCGAGTCGCGCCTTGCCGATGCCGTGAGGGCCGACAAACCCCGGGACGGGCGCGTCCTCGGGGTTGGCCGGATCATGGAGTGCGGCGGAATACGGCCCCGCGTGGGTGGCCGCCACGAATCCGCAAAG
>JBIPND010000705.1:0-2615 GCA_044374015.1 Luteolibacter sp.
GGTGATGACGATGTCGCTGGCGGCGCAGACTTTCGCCATGCCGTCGCGTTGGAGTTTCACCTGTTCCGGCGTGAGTTCCTTGGCGTAGCCCTGCTCGGTCTGGCCGACCTCGCCGATGTCGATTTTGACAAATTTCGCGCCCAGCGATTTCACCTGCTCCTCCACCACCGGACGGGTGTCGAAGGCCTCGACGCGGGCCCCGAGGCGGCGGGCGGTGGCAATGGCCTGCAATCCCGCCACACCGACACCGATGATGAACACCTTCGCCGGGGAAATGGTGCCCGCGGGCGTCATCATCATCGGCAGGATGGAGTCGAGTTGGCTGGCGGCGGTGAGGACGGAAACGTAGCCTGCCAGATTCGCCTGGCTGCTGAGCACGTCCATTTTCTGCGCAATGGTGGAGCGCGGGATCAGCTCGCTGCATAAGGTGGTGACCCCGGCGGCGGCGTAGGCTTCGATGAGCTCGGGGGATGCGAACGGCTCCATCAAGCCGGCCGCCAGCGAGCCGGGCTTCTGGAGCCGGATTTCATCGAGCCCGGCGGGCAGCACGCGCAGCACGAAGTCCGCCGCGCCGAGGGCGCTGATTCGGTGGGAAACGATCGATGCCCCGGCGGCTTGGTATTCGGCATCGGGGTGGCCGGCGGCCATTCCGGCACCGGATTCGATGCCGACTTGCGCGCCGAGTTTGACCAGCTTGGCGGCGGCCGCAGGAACCAGCGCGACGCGGGTTTCTAGCGGACAATTTTCCTTTGGAACGAAAAATAACATGGTTTTAACCGGAACTTTCCCGGAGCCTCACCTTGAGACTCAAGCGGAATTTCGGGGTGCCTCACAAGAGCAATCGGATCGGACGATAAATCGCGCACAGCAATCGACCACAAATGCGGAGGGACAGGATGGCACGTTTTACCGGTTGGCATCGCTCCCCGGCCCGTGATACCAAACCGGCATGAGCGACACCGCCACCCGCATTCCCGAAGACATCAAAACCGCCATGAGGGCGAAAGACGCGACCGCCCTCAACGCCTTGCGCGCCTTGAAAACCGCCCTGACCAACGCCGCCATCGAAAAAGGCGGCCTCGGCACGGCACTCGAGGAGTCCGAGGTGCTGGCCCTGGTGCGCAAACAAATCAAGCAGCGCCTCGACTCGTGCGAACAGTTTGAAAAAGCCGGCCGCCCCGAACTGGTGGTCACCGAAAAAGCGGAAATCGAAATTCTCTCGCGCTATCTGCCCGCCGCGCTGACCGATGAGCAACTGTTGGCGATCATCGAAGAAGCCGTCACCGACACCGGCGCCACCGGCAAGACCGAGATGGGCAAGGTGATGAAGCGCGCGCAGGAACTCGCCGAAGGCCGCGCGGACGGGAAATTGTTATCCGCCGCGGTGATGAAACGCCTCGCTTGAGGCCGCCTCACTCAAGATCTCCGCGCTGGCCGCCATCGCGGAAGCTCATCTCATCTTCGTGGGAATGGATCACCAACAAGGTGTGCACTCCCCACATTCCGGCGGCGGCCTTTAAAATGCTGCGGACCGCGGAGGCGGTGAAGCCTTCACGGCCGACCAGCAACGCCACGTCCCTTTTCACCAACACCAGTCTGAAACGCAGCACCTTGGGCGCGATTTCCTGAACCTTGATCTGCGCATGGCCCGGCTCGCTGATAAGCTGCACGGCGACGTATTGAAGGAAATTTTTCAGCCGGACGATCAGCGCCTGCATTTCCTCCGCGCTCGGACGTGGCCCGCTGACATCCTTGTGCAGCAGATCCATGAAATCCCACTCCGTAACCTGGATCTCACCCGGTGGTTTGAGCGGGCTGGTAAATTTGGAAAGTCGGTTCGGCATGCAATTCTCCGGACTGGCCGCAGTAAGATGACCCGGATAGTCTCGTTTGGCAAACCAATCGATATTACCGACCGGGCCGTTATCGCTGATGGCCGAAATTTCCCGAAGACGGGCTTGCCAGCGCAGCTCCGCCGTTGCATCTCCTGGCGGACTCTCATGAAAACCCTCGCCCTGCTCACCCTCCTCACCGCCGTCGCGTCCGCCCAGGAAACCATCGAACGCCTCGATCCCGCGCTCGATGCGATCCTCGATCCCCAGGCGAAAATCGAAACCCTGTGCACCGGCTTCGACTGGGCGGAGGGCCCGGTGTGGGACGAAAAGGAAAAACGCCTGTTATTTTCCGATGTCCCGCGCAACACGATCTATCAGTGGAAGGAAGGCGACACCGCGGCGTCCGTCTTCATGAAACCCTCGGGCTACACCGGAGTGGCCGACTACGGCCGCGAACCGGGATCTAACGGCCTCGCGATGGATGCGAAGGGCCAACTGTATTTCTGCGAACACGGCGACCGCCGCATCTCGTATCTCACGCCCGGCGGCGGCAAACGCACCCTCGCCGACCATTTCGAAGGCAAACGCTTCAACTCGCCCAACGACCTCGCGATCGCCGCCAACGGCGACGTCTATTTCACCGATCCACCTTACGGCCTGCCGGGCCGCGAAAAGGACACGCTGTTCCGCGAGCTGCCGTTTTTCGCCGTGTTCCGCGTCACCCCGCAGGGCGTTGTCTTCCTGGTCGTCCGCGATCTCGAACGGCCCAACGGCGTGGCG
>JBIPND010000067.1:0-9093 GCA_044374015.1 Luteolibacter sp.
ACCCGGCCGCGATCACAGCCAGCGCCAGCTCGGCATACAGCACGCGGTTCCGTGTGGTTGACGGTTGGTGGGCGTAATTCCGGGCGGGCCGGATGTGGAGACGGTGTGACATGGGATGAACTGCGGACGGACGTTTAGCGGCAAGTGGGGTTCTCGGGCAAGGTGGATGATGGGTGTCAATCCAGTTCCAGACCGACATCCGGGATGTGGGTGAAGCTGATGCGCATTGGGGCGTCGTCACGGCTCTCCTGCACGCTGCCGTAGTAAACCACCCGGCGACCGTAGCGGGCGCGCAACTTGTCGAGGGTGGCGTCGAGTCGCCGGTGCTTCTCCTTGTCCTGGGCGGTCATCCGCCCTCTTACGGTAATCCTTGTTGTCAGCCGTGGCGTGGTTCTAAAGGGTAACCGCGCTGCATGAGCGCCCACCTCTCAAACTCCCTCGTCCTCGACGGCTACCGCTTGATCCGTTTTCTCGGCCGGGGCGGCTTCGGCGAGGTCTGGTTGTGTCGTTCCGAGTCGATGGGGGACTACCGGGCGCTCAAATTCATACCGACCAGCCATGCGGATCGGTTGGAAAAGGAGTACGAGGCGCTGCTTCATTTCCGGAAGGCGGCGGCCCGGCTGCGCTCGCCTCATCTGGTGTCGATCGAGCACGTGGGCCACAACGAGGCGGGGCTCTACTACGTCATGCCTCTGGCAGACGGCAGCGGGGCGGCGGACCCCTCGGACCTGGCGTGGGTGCCGGTGAGTCTGACGACGATGATCCAAGGGCGGTCTGAAATGCCGACTTGGTTCTCCAGTCGGGAAATCATCGCGCTGGTCCAGCCGGTTCTCGAAGCCTTGCAAACCCTGTCGGACGGTGGCGTCACCCACGCAGATCTCCAGGCAGTGGCAGCGATGGCTACTGTCACAAATCTCGGTGCTGAAAACAACTTCCATGACTCTGGTTGGCATTCGTTCTGGCAGTGGGATGGCGCGGTGCCCAGTTACGCGCCGAGCCGATACGATGCAGCCATCTTGACCTGTTCAAGGTCGTAGTTCCGGGTGCCCTCGTCGAGCTCGTCGTAAGATACGAGATTGGGATGAATCCCGAGCACGTCGTTGCGCTCGCCGGCTCTCCATCCCGCCATCCACAGCGGTGCCGCCCACCGCTCGTGTTCCATGCGGCACAGCATGTCGAGCTGCCGGGCGTCGAGGCCATCCCACGCCGCACGGAGCGAAGGCCCTGAGTCCCTGTCGACCCCTACGGCACGGAACTTGACCGCAATGTGATCGGCAGCCAACCGGTTCACGTCCTTCTGCTCCTCGGTCAAATCGTCCCAGTCGCGATAGGTATCCTTCTCACGATGCTTCGCGGCGTCCTGAAGGTCACCAGCGGCCTCTGCCTTGAGGATCCGCTCGTCGGTTCCACGTTTCCAAGTCTCATGAATCCTGCGGGCAACCGCATCCAGTCCGTTCTGAAACACGACGTCCTTGCCAACCGCCTCAAGCAGGGGGGGCAGAAAGCGGATGCGTGTGGCAAGCGCTGAATTCTTTCCCACGAGAGTCCGGATCGGACTGTCGTCTGCGGCATCGAGCAGCACGCGCAGCCGGGTCACGACCTTCAGGCGCTCGGTCAAGAGCAAGCCTTCCGCCAGGGCCGACTCGGCAGCGCCGCCTGGAAGCACGGTCACCACGGAGTCGCGGTTCCACCCGTCGGCCAGCTCGGCGACCCGCTCGACGAAGTCATCGTTCTCGGCAATTGCCGAAGCCTCCAGCTCCGCACAGCGGCGAAATCCGGTGTATTCCTTGAGTAATGCCGCCTCATCGGCCTTCGCACGCACGGAAACCAAATGCACCTTCACCTTCCCGCCATCCCGAAAATGTCCGATCTGGGCCGCGTGGACAACCAGAGCCTTTTCCGCGGGGCCCAAGGCACCCACCACCAGATGAACATCCCCATGAAGACCGCCTTGCGAATCCCCTTCGAGCGGGTTCTCGGCAAACGTCAGCCGGGCACGACTGGCATGGCAATTGAACAGACGAATCCGGTGACGCCGGTCGTTCCTCAAATCCAACAGCTGGTTTCGCTGCAGGATGTTACGCAGCCCCACATCCGCCACGTGGGCATGAATCTCAAGAGGTTCCTCGGAACGCTCGACGGGCAACATCTCGGCAGCTGCGAGCGCCATCCCGATGTTGCTGCGGTCGTCACCCGTCAGGCAGACCAAGCGCGCGGCGCGGGCCAAACCGGCCTGCGCCATCGCCTCCGCATCCCCTCCGGAGCCTCGCAAGACGAGCACTCCTTCGCGGCGCAATGAAGCCCACTGCTCGGACTCGCCGGGATCCACCACCACCACGCTTGCATCGCCAGAACTCGCCAGCTCGGCCGCAAGGGCCGAACCTTTCTCGCCACCACCGCAAATGATCGTGTGCCCGCGGATCCAACGCAGACGGAGACCACCCCACACCCGGGCGAAGAAAGCGTGTGCCGCCGCATAAACACCTCCCAAGGTCGTCGCCGGCGCGAGCCAGCGCGCGACCTCCACGCCAAGGGGAACCGGCCCTTCAACATCACCGCACTGGAAGGTGAACAACTGCAACGCCAGATAGACCCGGGTGGAAAGACTGTAGTCATCCGGGACTTGGCCAAAACCGATGAAGGCGGCGAGGAAGGCACACAGAGAGGAAAGGACCAAGAGGAGGATGGAGCTGCGGATTTTCATGAATTGACGTTTTCTATTCGGACTTCTCTGATGGATTGCCCAAACTACATGGGGAGATGGATCGCTGGTTCCGCTCGGCATTCTTTCGGCGGCGGGCGATTTCCTCAAAAACCATCCAATCCGCCCCGATCTCTTCCCAATCTACGAAAACCATCTGCCGGGAGTTTGGGAGATTACCACGGATTCCCGAAAATTTACTAGGTTTCGAGGCGGATTTGACGGGCCAAATCCTCCAAACAAGCGAGGCGCCACAAATTGAAGGTAGACACATCGGCTTGAAGTAATGCACTTAATTCGGAGAGTAAACTTGAGTTTGCAGCTTTGTCCATAGCGAAAATCAATTTGGCCAGCGCCGGTGGCGAATCTCCGGCCGCTGCGACCATGCGTTGCACATTGACCGCGGATGCGGTGAAGACGGGATCGCGGGCGAGTCTGTCAAGGAGACGTTCGCGCAGGGCCGGATCATGGATCATCAGTAGGATTTCGCCGGCCTGCTGCGGGTTGGTTTCAAGGCAGCCTTCCGCCAGTTGTAGCAATAGCGGGTCGCGGTGCTTGAGCAGTTGCACGGCTGCCGCGTGGTGGTAGGCAGCCGCGAAATCACCCCGCTCCAACTGCCAGACACCCAGAGCCGTCTGCACCGGGTCGAGAGCCGTGGGATCGGATGGGTCGGTGAACAGAAGGAGCCAGCGCTCCAGAGCCTCGGGCATGCCCAGACGCGCGTGGGCCAGGCAGATCTCGGCACTCACCTGGAGCAAAGCTTGAGCGTGTCCGCTGCGGTATTGGTGGAGTAGATACAACCATTTGCGGGCCCAGTCTTGCTGATCAAGCGGCGCATCGCCATCCGGCAGCGCCGCGCAAACGCCGCCAATGCCACCCGGTGAAAGTTCAGGCAGGGGCAAGCGCTCGACACGCTGGCGCAACAAATCGAACCCGTGATGACGGACCGATCCCAACAGCCATGATGTCCACGGGCGGGCGCTGAACTCACGGTGGCGAATCAGAAATGCTTCGTAATGAGGCAGAACCTCATGTTCTTGCGGCAACTGGTTGAAGGCTTCGCCCAATGCGCTGGTGAGGTTTTCGGCCTCGGCCAGGCTCTCCGAATCAAACCGCATCGCTTCCGCAAGCCATCTCTTGGCACTGTCCGAAATCAGGGCGACATCCGCGCGAGTGACAGCCAGAGAAGCCAAGACGCTCGCCACGCTGCCAGGATGAAAACTGGACTTGAGTTTCAGAAGTTTCGGCAGGGATCGGAGCGGTTCAATCGACTTAAGCCGCTTCATCCCGGTAATCGCGAGGGATTCGAGGTTTTTCAGCGATGCCAAAGGCCGGAGATTGTTCACCTGATAGCAATCACTCAAGTCCAATGATGTCAATGATTGCAAACGGGCCAGCGCGGCAACGCTCCTGACTTTCGAGCAATGGCTTAGGTCCAGACGGGCCAGCGCACGCAGATTGGCCAGTGGCCTGAGGTCTCCCAAGGAGTCACACCCGCTTATGTCAAGACTCTCGAGTTGTTGGAGTGAAGCCAGTGCCTCAATCGACTTGATGGCTTTGCCATTCGCGAGTGTGAGGGATTTGAGGTTTTCCAATAGGGTGAGCCCGCTCAGATCCTCGAGGCAAGAGCAATATCCGAGATCGAGCAACTCCAAAGACCTTATCCCGGTCAGCAAATCCACATCCTTCCACTTGTCACAATAGGTCCACTTCAAGGTTTTGAGGAGTTTCAGCCCGAAAAGACCGCGGCAATCGAGGATCCTGCGGTTGCGTGAGAGATCCAGGTAGCGAAGACATTCGAGTGTCGCCAAGGCTGATAGATCCCCGAGAATCTTACAACCTGCTAGTTTGAGGACGCGCAATTCGTGTAGCGAGGCAAGCGGCGCGAGGTTCACCAGAGATACACTCTCACTCAGATTCAGCACCCTGATAGACTTCAAACATTCAATCCCGCCGAGGTCCACAAGGTCGCTCCAACCGCTCAGATTGAGCCGGACCAGATGCCCCAAGGGCGCAAGCGTCGCCAGGTTACCCGGGGCACCTGCTGTGTCCTTGGGGTGCGTGAGCGTCAGGTTTTCAAGGTCCTGAGGCAAACCACAGATCCAGGCCTCCTCGAGTTTGCCGACGCATTTTGCGGCGACCGTAATACCGTTGATCGTAAAGCGGAGCGTGCCTTGCTTCCTAATGATCTGATATTCCCATTCGGCGCTCCGGAAAAGTTCCCCCGTCATGGGAATCCGAATGCCAAACAGGTTGAGCGTGGTATTCGGAGTAACCTCACAGCTTTGCGGTTCGGCATACCGGGCGGCTTGTGCGCCCAGTGAATTGAGAAAACCACTGACGCTGGGAGTCTTCTCCTTGATCGTGGAACCGGGCCTGACGAGGATTTTCATAGTATCTAATTTCGATGGCAGGCTATTCCAACTCGATGTCCTCCAGCATTTCCCGTAGCCGCTCGCGCCGCCATGAACGCATCGCCTCAGCGCTGCTTTGCAGCAGCGTACTCAATTCCTCGAAGTGTGCAGGGTCAGCGGTGCTGCCGACCTCTGCAATGAGGTGGCCGAGCGCTGCAGGACTATCTCCAGCCGCCACCACCAGGCGCTGCACATTCAATGCCTCCGCAACAAAAGCCCGGTTGCCGGCCAAGGTTCCCATCAATTTACAGCGCAGGGACGGGTCCACAATCGTCAACAAGATCTCGCCCGCTTTCCCCGGGTCCTGCACAGACCAGGCCTCCGCCAGTCTCAATAGCAGTGGGTCGCCGAGCTTGGGCATTTGGACAGCAGCCCCGTGGCGGTAGGCGGCATCGAAATTGCCTCGTTCCAACTGCCAGTCACCCAGGGCCGCCTGCACCGGGTCGAGAGCCGCGGGATCGGATGGATCAGTGAACCTTGTGAGCCAGCGCTCCAGCGCCTCACTCTCACCGAGGCGGGCGTAGGCCAGGCAGATCTCGGGGCTCACTCCGAGCAGGGCGTGAGCGCGGCCGCTGTGGACCTTTTCGAATTGCTCCAGCCAAGCCCGCGCCCAGTCCTGTTGCTGCGCCGGGGCGGCATCATCCGGCAATGCGGCACACACACCTCCCACGGCTCCCGGAGTGAGCGACGGCAATTCCAGCCGTTCAATCCGGCTCACAAAAACTTCGAACACCTGATATCTGGCAGTTCCCCGAAGCCAGGCTTTCCATGGTCCCGCAGAAAATTCCGGCCGACTCTTAAGAATCGCCTCATAGTCAGGCACAATCGGATGGTTGTCCGGAAGTCTGCCGAAGGCTTCTCCCAGAGTTGCGGCGAGGCGCTCGCACTCACTTCCGCTGTCCTCACCAAAGTCCCGAACCTCGCCAAGCCACTCCGGGGCATGTTTTGAGATGAATGGGACATCACTGCGAGCCACTGCAGCCGAAGCGAGGATCTCAGCGGCAATACCGGGATGGAAGTCACTTTGAATGATCCTAAGCTGGTGCGACTGCCGCAATGGCTCGATCGAGCGGACTCGTCTAAGTCCCCCGAATTCGATTCGTTCAAGATGACTGGTCTCGTCAAACCTCGGCAGTGTCGTGATTTGACTGCAGTTGTTCAACTTGAGCAATTTTAAGTTCGGAATGGTGGTCACCGGACTGAAGTCAGCGATCTCGGTGCATCCATCAAGATTTAGGCTGGTGATCCGCGCCGCGCCTGCGAGTGAGGCGATTGAGGCAAGTCTCGGGCACTTACCGAGATCAACCTCACGAAGGTTCGGTGATCCCATCAAAGTGATCGAAGTAACCTTTGGGCAATCATTGATATTCAAAACCTGAAGGCCCGACAATACGCCCAGATCATCCACTGTTTCCAACAGACTGCACTTTGACAACGACAGTTCCACCAAATTATTCAAATCTCGAAGCGGCGCTAATTCCTTGAGCACATCCGAACCCTCTATGCTGACTTGCCGTAATGATCCGAGATGGACGAGTGGCCGGAGGTCTGCGACTTTCTTCGCGGTGTATAGGAAAAATCTGGAAAGATTGCCGAGTTCGGCCAGCGGGCTTAGATCCACCAATTGCTTGCATCCATGCAAGAACAAATAATCTAATTCGAGAAGGTCCCGCAAACCGGCAATGTCGTTGAGCGAATCGCACCCCAACCAAGCGAGATGCTCAAGCCCGCGCATCCGGGATACAAAATCAAGACTCTCCCAACTATTTAGCTGAGAGATTTGAAGATATTTCAAGGCATGTAGTTTACCAAGGGGAGATGGATCTTTAAGTGATTCGTTATCTATTGCAAGGTCGAGGTACTCTAGGTCATGTAGATCACCGATAGCGGCAATATTTCTTACGGGGGTGTAATCTGCTTTGAGTTCGAGATGCCTCAGGGCAGACAGACTGGCGAGAGGAAATGCATCTTCAATCGATTCACAGGCTTGTAGAGTCAAATTTTGGAGGCTCGCCAATCTTCCAACCGGGGTAATGTCACGGATGCTAGTACACCCATCCAATTTCAATGTGATCATTTCCGACAAATCGGCGAGAGGTGACAGATCTTTCAAAGAAGAACACCTATTGAGGTCCAGTTTGCGAAGATTTTGGAACCGAACCAATGGCGAAATGTCGACTAGCTCCGTTAGGCGAGTGGCACTCAGAAAATACAAATCCTCCGGCAGACTATTGCAGGCGGTGCTGATTTGGCTATTCATCAGTTTGGCGGCCACCAGCTTCCCATTGATTGAGAATCGGATTGCGCCATCGCGGAGTTCCAGGCCGATATCCCACACGTCACTTGGAGAAATATCTTCAATATCAACCAAGATGCCCAAAATCCTAAAGTAGGAAACCGATTTGGCTTCCACCACGACAGGTGCCCCGCACAATTTTCTTTTATCCACCAGCAAGTCGAGGGATCCCAGAAACGCCTTGATCGGGTCGATTGACCAGTCAGTGGCCTGGGGTAAGTGGATTCTAATATTCATGATTCGGAACTATGGGTTGCGGGCACATCCTCACCGAGCGCTCTGCGGTGGATTTCGGCCAGTTCGGGTTTTCCGGAGCCCTGAGACCACCGTGCCATCAATTTTTTGAATTCCTCGAAACTCTCATGCTTCGCAGCACGTCCCACCGATGCCGCCCGCAGCCCAAGCATGAAGCTTGCTTCGTCGTTGTCCTCAGCGGCAGCCAACTTCATCACCTCTTCCCATTTTCCTTGCCTGGCACACTCGTCCAGATGGCAGCGCAGGTGGCACTTTAGATCAACACGCCCTTTCAATGCCTGAACGGTAAGTTGTGCGGATGCCGCCACGTCATTGCCACCGGTGCGGGCCGCTTCCATGCGGGTGGCCTCCACTTGTCGCTGAATGGGTTCCGCGGCACCAAGGGCGATAGCGGCGGTTTGCCGGTAGTTCACATCCAGCAGCATTTTTGTCGCGTCGGCCACTCCGCCAATGGCCAGGAGATGGAGGATGCCAAACTCAAAGCCGTAGGCGCGGAGGCTGGAGCCAAACGCCTCCACATCATTCCAGCGCGTGACGGTATCGGCCAGACGTCGATTGGCTTCAACTCGCTCGTGTTCCTCGTCGAGGTATTCGCGCAGTACCGCCTGTCGCAGGTAGTCGTGGAAAAAACCTAACTGACCATCGCGGCTGACCAGGGAATCTTCCAGTGCAAGGTAAAGCGCTGCCCAGTAATGGCGGGGCAAGGGGTCGGAGGCCGGGGTGCTCGATGGCGAGAGGAGTTGCAGGATCTCATTTTCCGTTAGCCCCCGCTGAGCCGCTCCCATGAGCCCCAACGCCCGCGGCACCAAATCTTGGTGTTCGGGCGGACTGAAGTCCCGCTCCAGATTTTTCAAGACATGCACAAAGAGGGCTGCCAGATCGGGGCAACTGAGCATGGTGGCAAGGTTGCTCTCCAATGTCGTGTGATGGGCACGCAGGCGCAATTCCTCCAGCACCGTGCGCAAGAAAAGCGGATTGGCCGTCTGTGATGCATCAAGAATCTGTTTCTGAATCCGGGGTGCCAGTGCCCGGGTAAAGAGCCGCAGATAGAAATCCATGATCGAATGCTTTTCCTCGGTCTGGAGCGGATGAACGCGGATGACAAGATCCTCCCTGATCCAACTGCGGCTCTGCATCGCACGGAGCGAGTCGCCGGCCAGAGTGCTGATGACGATGCGCACATTCGCGGGCCATTGCTCTGGCCACCACCAAAGTTCACGGTCGTGGGCGGAGCTGAGTTGATTCACCGCATCAATGAGCAGGATCCCCCCTCCTTGTTCGGAGAGGCGCTCCAGCCACGTCGGCAGAGCCTGCACCATGGCCTCGTCAGATTGTGGAATCGCCTCCGATGCAGCCACCACCCCGCGTTGGCGCAGTGTGGCAAGCAGGCGACGCAAGATCGAGGAACCCGAGCAGCTAGCAGGCGT
>JBIPND010000706.1:0-2605 GCA_044374015.1 Luteolibacter sp.
GAGTGGTGGTGCCGCCAACGGTCTGCGCGACTTGCACCTGGAAGGTGACCGTGAACTGGAAAATGTTCTCACAGACGAAGTTGGTGGGGTCATTCAGATTCCCGCTCACCGTGGCGAAAGCGGTTTCGAGATTGTCCTTACCGAGCAGCTTTTCGAAGGCCTCGTTGGGGTTCACCAGTTTGCGATTCAAAATGAACGTGTCAAATTTGCCACTGTTGCCATCGATCGGATCCTTGTATTCGAGTTCGTAGGCGACACAAGATACATCACCCCCCTTATTGTTGGTAACATTGCCGACTTCACCATTGTAGCGGTCGGTCGCCGCGGTGAAAAAGATCAATTTGGAGGCGCTGGTGCTGGCCAGCTTTTCTCCGGGCGGAGTTTGCGCGGAGATCGCGGACAGCCACTCGTTGGTATTGCCGCGACGGGTGACCAAGGCCTCGAAGTCGCGGGCCATCGAATCGACCATCGACTTCGCCTGACGTGAAGCACGAAGCTCGGCGCGGCTGCGGTTCCAGGTATCGAGGGCGATGGAGGTGATCGAAACCAGAACGGTGACGATGATGGTGGTGATCGCCATGGCGACCATCAGTTCCATCAGGGTGAAGCCGCGCTTCTTGGCAGAGGTGATTTGGGTTTTCATGAATGAGTCCAGTGAAAGGCTTACCGGCGAACCGCCAGGTTACGGGTGAAAACAGGGTTTTTGGCTTCGGTGAAGCGTTTGGTGAACGCGGCTCCTGAAAAATAGGATCCCGACTTGGATGGCAGCATGTGAAACTCGGCGGAGAAGGCGATGACGGCTTCGGAGTAGTCGTCGGAATTGCTAACCGCCGCGCCCGCTCCCTTCGGATCGTTGATCTTCCCGGGTGTCCCCGCCACCAGCCCGCCTCCGGCGGTGGTGGAAAAGACCAACTGGGTGCATTTCACCAGGTAGACGTTGCCTTCGACGGCGGGGAGATCTTTGGTGAATTCGCCATCACTTTTGCGGCGGGCGATGGTGGTGACGATGTAGTCCTCACCGGGCAGTTTGCCTTTGACATTGGGCTCCGGTTCGGGCGAGCCATCGCTGCGGTTGGACACCCCGAGCTTGCCGCGATACTGGTAGATCAGGATCGCATCACCAGCGCTGTTGGCTCCCTCGATCCATTTGAATGCCTTGTCAAAGCCGGTTTTGTTACCATCCAGTTTTCGGGCGGTGACGAGTTCCTGCTCCAAGGTGGAGGCCAGGCGGTCCGCCTGCTGGACATTGATCGACTGGCGGATGCCGGCAGCGGCCGGGGCGAAGACGATCATGAAGCCGGTCAGAAGCACGGCGAGCACGCCGATGGCGATGACCGTTTCAAGCAGGGTGAAACCGTTGTGGCGGTTGGAGTGAGTGGGTTTCATAAATTAAAATTCCTTTCCTGGAGCCATCCCACTGATACCCGAACCCATTTGATCGGGGCTGCGGAACAGCGAGGTCCGGCCATTGCGCCAGATGACAAAACCGCCGAAGTCGCGCTTGCCGGCAGCCGTGACCTTGGGTTTGGAAGTGGCGCTGTTGAGGCTTCTGGATCCGCTGCCGATGATGAAGCTGGCGCCGGGAGTGGTGCAAATGCCTTCGGAGTTGAATTCGTAGTAGAAATATTCACCCGCAAAGGCAGCTTTAACATTGTTAATCTTAGTGCTTTTCATGGTGGGCAGAGTAGTGCCACCAGTTTCGTAATTGTCCTTGCTGAAATTTTGGCTGAAAAACACCTGATCGGGAAGAGTCACGCCACGGCTGGAAAGGACCCATTTATCTGTATCTGGAGTTCCGTCAGTCTTTAGAGCTTCCGAGACTACTACGATTTTACGCAGGTTTTCGGCGGAATTGCTGGTCATTTCCTTGGCGATCAAGACCCGGGCTTTCGTCCGCTGCCCCACGGCGATCGCGCGTGCTTCGTCAAACAGCGATTCGGCCGAGGCGACGCCGCTGGAAACCCCCTTGCCGCCGATGCTGCCGAGACCGATCGCCCCGGCGGTGACCAACACGGACATGATGGCGATCACGACGAGCATCTCCACCAAGGTGAAGCCGGGATGACGCCGCCCGGTGCGGGTATTTGATTCAATAAAGTGCATGGGTTTGTGGGTTCGGTGGGGGTAAAATGGGACGATTGTGAGGAGACCGCAAGTGCAAATGTCAATACATCGGAGTTACGCCGGGTAACCATTTGCCGGGTAGCGGCCACCGCGCGGACCACTCGACCAAGTCCATGCCGGACCGACCATTTCGCGGATGTCGTTGCGGCTCGCGACCCAGCCCAGCAGCTGTTTGGCGAGGGCCGGGTCGGCGACCAAAGAGGCCGGATCCCCCGCCCGTCGCGGGCCGTATTTGACGGGCACGGTCTTGCCGGTGATTTCTTCGACGGCGGCAATGATTTCTTTCACCGAGACGCCGACGCCGGTGCCGAGATTGCAACGCAAGGAAGCACCGCCGGCGGCCAGATGGTCGAGCGCGCGGGCATGGGCATCGGCCAAATCCTCGACGTGGATGTAATCGCGGATGCAGGTGCCGTCGGGCGTGTCGTAGTCCGTGCCGAAAACTTCAAGATATTCGATTTCACCGGTCACCGCCATCAGC
>JBIPND010000707.1:0-2604 GCA_044374015.1 Luteolibacter sp.
AAACCAACCCGAGCACCACTTCATCTACGACAACCAGCACGCATATCTCGACTGGGCGATGGGTGGAAATGATTTCCCGCTGGAACTCACGCCCGGCAAGGCGCGCGACAAATTCAAGTCGATCGAATGCCAGCTGATGGACTGGGCGGACGACACCGCCTACTCGCTCAACGATCTATCCGACAGCGTGCGCGCCGGATTCCTCAACATCGAAAAAACCGAAGCGTGGGCGGAAAAACACAACCAGCCCACCGGCGACGCGACGCCGCTCGGCGATCTGATGAAGGCGATCCGCCGCAAGCGCGTCGATCCGTTCGTCGGCAAGCGCATCGGCCGCTACATCCAGTCCACGCGGTTGGAAACGGATGTGAATTTCCTCAGCGGCATGAGCAACCGTTATCGCCACCGCCTGGTGATCGATGAATCGGTGAAGGCCGAGTCGGCGATGTTCAAGCGGCTGGCCTTCGAGGTGGTGTTCCTCTCGCCGCAATTGAAACAACTCGAACACAAGGGCAGCCGGATGCTGCGGCAGCTGTGGGAGGTGTTAGGCGAGCGCTACATTTGCCAGGAGAAAATCGACGGCCAGGACTTCCAGCTTCTGCCCGCCGACACGGCCGCGGAAATCGAAGCGGCGCCCGACGAAGCCGCGCGGGCACGGCTGGTCTGCGACTTTCTATCAGGGATGACCGATGGCTATGCGGCGCGCACTTACAAGCGCCTGTTCTCGCCGGATTTCGGCTCGATCAGCGACTTGATCGGTTAGGCCGTGGCGGCGGTTTCCAACCGCCATGCCCCGATCAAACCGCAGCCGACAGCTTCAACACGCCGACGTAGGGCAAATTGCGGTATTTCCCCTTATAATCCAGCCCGTAGCCGACCACGAACTCATCGCCGATCTCAAAGCCGACATAGTCCGCGTTGACCTCCTCGGCGCGCTCCTTGTCCTTGGCTAACAAGACCGCGGTATGCACGGCCACGGCCCCTTCTTCGATCAGGCGCTGGGTCACCGCATGCAGCGTGCGGCCGGTATCGAGAATATCATCCAGCAGCAAAACATGCCGGCCTTTGACTTCGGGGAAATGGCGGTCGAGGAAATCCACCTTGCCGGAGCTCTCCAGACCGCCGTGATAACTCGCGACATTGAGACACTCGATCTCCAACGGCCGCGGCACCCGCCGCAGCAAGTCCGCCGCGAAAACCAAGGCACCCTTCAGCAGGATGATCACCACCAGGGTGCCGCTCGGAAAGTCCCGCTCGATCTCCAACGCCATCGAATCCAGCCGCTTTTCAATCACCGCTTCATCGATTAGAACCTTCTCAATATCGTCACGCATGGCCACGGAGTAAAGGTTTCCCCCTCCAGCGCCAAGCGCCAAAAATCGCCGGCTCAGCGGTCGCGCTTGAACTTCAGGACGCGTTCGCCTTCGCGATAATAATCCAGCCGGTCGCGCGCGTGGATTTCCAAAAACGCCGGGTCCTCGCGCAACGCACGATGCTCGACGAAGTGATATTCGCGGTCCGCCAGCACGATTTCCTCGCGCTGCTTGGCCTCTTCGAGCTTGGCCTCGAGCTTGAGCAACTCACGCCGCTGCGGAAACGCCGTGGCAACCACCACAAAGCCGATCGCCGCGCAAAACCCGACAAAAGCGGCGCGTGAAGCCCCTTGGATCACCCGCGTGCGGGCCTCCAAGCGCGTCAACTTCACGCCTGCCATCTTTCGTTTTGCCATTACTCCACAGCGAGAAATCCCCCGAACTATCGATTTGTCAAGGAAACTAAAGGATTCCGGCGGCTGCCACGGGTCCGGAATTGAGTTGGAATCCGTGGCTGGCGCGTCTCGCGCCAGACCGTTGCGGAGGCGTCCCGCCTCCCGCCTGTCAGATCCGGGCGAGACGCCCAATGCTGTCGGTTTAGACCCATGAAGAGGAACATAAACCGCAGATGAACGCAGATGCACGCAGATGAGATTTAATCAAAATCCCCGTTCATCTGCGTTCATCTGCGGTTAAAAAACTCTTTAAACTGACGGTATTGGGCGAGCCGCCCGGACAACGGTCTGGCGCGAGACGCTCCAGCCACGTTCCCACAACTCGTGACGCGCGCCCTTTACATTGCCCAAATTGGCACTTGCGCGCCCGTGCCTGGGCCGGAAGCCTCGCCTCGTGATTTCTCCCATCACCGTTCTGCAATCGGTCCTGCCGGTCTATCTGCTGCTGGTGGCCGGAGCGGTGCTGCGCAAAACCGGCAGCCTCCGCAGGGAATACGACGACGGCATCATGCGGCTCTTTTTTACGGTGATGCTGCCCTGCTTCATCCTCGATAAAATCCTCGGCAGCTCGATTTTGAAAAGCGGCCCGGCCGTCACCTGGGCCATCTTGTTAGGCTTCGGGCTGATCATCACCGGCATCCTCATCGGCGCGGTGGTCGGCCGGCTGATGGGACTCGCGCGCGGCAGCGGCATGCGCACCTTCGCCCTATCAGCCGGTTGTCAGAATTTCGGTTTCACCGCCGCGCCGGTGGTCGAGACGCTGTGGGGCGGCAGCGCGCTGGCCCTGCTGTTCGTCCACAACATCGGCGTGGAAATGGCGATGTGGTCGGTGGGCG
>JBIPND010000708.1:0-2601 GCA_044374015.1 Luteolibacter sp.
GTCGGCTCGCCCGAGTGCGGCGACATGTTGCGGATGTGGCTGAAATTCACCGAAAAAGACGGCAAACGCGTGATCGACCGCGCGTCGTTCCAAGCGTTCGGCTGCCAGACCGCCATCGCCGTGGCCTCCATGGCCACCGAGCTGCTCAAGGGCAAAACCGCCGACGAGGCCAAGCACCTCAGCGCCCAAGACCTCACCGGCGAGCTCGGCCCGCTGCCGCCGATGAAAATCCATTGCGGCCAACTGGTGGAAGGCGCACTGCGCAATGCCCTCGACAACGATGCCGCCCCCGCCGCGCAGGAGCCGACGCCGGGCTCGCTGGCACCGACACTGGCATCCAGCCTGCACCGGAAATCCGGCGGCACCCTGCGCATCGTTCCATTTGAATGATCCTGCCGGCACCCGCCGTAATGTTTTAGAATGGCGATAGAGAAATGTTTTCCAAACCGTTTGTTGCCTAGCCCCATCCCTATCCCGTGTTAGAACTCCAGCAAGTCAGCTTCACCATCCGCAAAGACGGCGAGGAAATCCCGCTTGTTGACCGGGTATCGATCCGCGTGCCGAAGGGGCACTTCATGGCCATCGTCGGCCCCTCGGGATGTGGCAAAACGACCTTGCTCAAGACCATCGCCGGCCTCAACCCGGAATCCGGCGGCGCCCTTTTCTGGGACTCGCGGAACTTGTCCCAAGACGGCGATTTTTCCCCGTCGGAAATCGGCTACGTCCCGCAATTTTCGATCGCCTACGATCCGCTCACCGTGGACGAATCCGTCGAAGCCGCCACCCGCCTGCGGGTGCGCTCCGCCAGCACCGCCGAGCTCGACCACCGGATCGACCGGGTGCTCGAGGAAACCGGCCTCAGCCCGATCAGCGACCGCCAGGTGAAAGTTCTATCCGGCGGCCAGAAGCGCCGCCTCGGGCTGGCAATGGAGCTCGTTTCCGACCCGAAAATCCTGCTCTGCGACGAAGTGACCTCGGGCCTCGACCCCCGCTCGGAGCGGGAAATCGTGCGCTTGCTCCACGACCTTTCGCGCAAGGACGGCCGGATCGTGCTTTCGGTGACCCACTCGCTGGCGCATTTGGAATTGTACGATTCGATCCTCGTGCTGCACGAGGGCCGGGTCGCTTTCCACGGGCCGCCGGAGCAATTGACCCACTATTTTTCGGTCAGCGATACCGAAGAAATTTACCCGCGCCTCGCCGCCCAACCGTCCGAGCGCTGGCAGGCGTCGTGGGAAAAACACCGCGAGTCCTATCAGAAAATGATGGAGAAGGACCGCGCCCAAATGATCGCCAGCGGCGACCTGCATCTGCCCGCCACCACGCCGGATGCGGTCGATGCGGGTGCAAATGCCCCGGAAGAAAATTTGCGCCTGCCGGGGTTTTTCAGCCAGTTCGCCACCCTTCTTTCACGCCGCTGGCGGATCTTTTTCCGCGACCGCGGCCAGGTGTTTCTGCAGCTCGCCATCATTGTTTGCTTTCCGATCCTGGTGACCCTCTTCAGCGACAAGGCCTCCGGCAACATCCGCCGCTACTCGGACACGCGCTCCACCGATTTCATCGCGGAAATCCAGGAACAACAAAGCGTGCGCTCGGACCAAGCCAAAGTCGGCTCCGCCATCTCCGGGATCATCATGTTCCAAGTGGTGCTGCTCTCGCTGATGGGGTCTAACAATTCCGCGCGCGAAATTGCCGGCGAGCGGCCGATTTACGAGAAGGAAAAGTTCGGCGGCTTGCGGCCGTCCGCCTACTTGGCGTCCAAGGTCGCCTTTCTCGCCTGTTTGGTCATCGCGCAGTCGTTGTGGATGGCGTTTTTTGTCAATTTTTTCGGAGCCTTCCGTGGCGATTTCATCCAACACGCCGGCTTCCTGCTGCTGATCAACGCCGCGATGACCTCCATCTGCCTGGCGATTTCCTCGCTCATGCGCACCGCCGAACAGGCGTCGCTGCTCTCGATCTACCTCGTCGGATTCCAGCTCCCGCTGTCCGGCGCGGTGCTTGCCCTGCCGGAAAACATCGAAGCCTTCACCCGTCCCTTCATCTCCGCGTACTGGGCCTGGTCAGGCTCCGTCGAGGCCCTCCAAACCCAAGTCCACGACGCCGTCAAGTCCGTCATCGACACCGGGCTCTCGCCGCAAAACGCCTGTTTTTACACCCTTGGCGCCCACATCGTCATCGCGATGATCGCCACCTGGGCCGGTGCCCGCCGTCCGCAGTGGGACTGAGCGATTTTTCCGCCTCGATTTCATTGATTTCTCCGCTATTTTAAAGATTCCACCCACTCATCCACTCATGGCCCGTCGCGCTAGTTCCAGCATCCACCCAGGCATCATCATCGGTGCCATCGCCGCCATCGTCGTCGCCGTCGTCGCCGGTAAATCCTTGCTCGGGAAAAAAACCGCGAGCTTCGGCGACGTGGCCGCCCTGCAGGTCGAAGAACTTCTCGAAAACGGCAACAGCCTGCGCGGCAACGAATACGTCATCGAAGGCCAGATCGACGAGAAACTCCAATGGACCACCAGCCGCGGCCAACTGGTCAGCGTCCGCGTGGAAGCGCCCGGCGGCGACAAGTTCGTCGGCATCGAAATCCCGCCGGAATAC
>JBIPND010000710.1:0-2598 GCA_044374015.1 Luteolibacter sp.
CGGCCCGGCTTGTGTGCTTGGGCTTTGCCGATTCTTCGCAGAGTTTTCGGAGCGCCATCCGCAGCCCAGATTTCCTTTCACGATCAGGCGTGAGTGGCAACCGGCGGTGACGTCCTTCTTGGAATCGGAGCTTGATCTCGCCGGTGCCACCACATCATCGTTCGGAAACGTAATTCCACTTAATATGAAAGCGTCAAAGAAGTTTTGGGTAGTTCTCGGATGCGTTATCGTTGGCACCTTGATCGCTCTATTCGCTTTCGTAACATACACAATTTTGGAGGCCAATCGATTCCAGGGAGAAGTCGGACAGGAACTGGGGCGCTCGTTGGGATTCTCACATGGGTCACCATACCTCATAATCGAGGGCGATGGAGAAGAGGTCTTTACGCTACACCCGAAGCCCGACGGCATTATGTCTAAGGCAGGAGTTCAAGATGGGGATATCGTGCTGAGCTACAGCATCACCGAATTTTACCGTGCGCTGCACGAACATCGAGGATCAACGCTGAACTTTAGGGTGACAGATGGAGGTGATGGTGGATCTATTGAGCATCGTACGGTGCGATCCGTTAATCTTGCCATCCCCTAAAATGAAAGGCCGAACAAGTCGTGAGATGCAACCGGCGACAACGTCCCTTGTTGAATCCAGGCTCGCCACCGCCGGTGCATCCACTTTAACGTTGGCCAAGAATGATGTCTCGAAGCAGCGCACAACTGACAGCGATCCTTGAGCAAGTTCGCGAAGGCCGAATCGAATGCAGCGAAGCACGGAAGGATATTGTCGGAACACCAGACTTCGATTTTCCTCACGCAGCCGACGTCGTGTCATTTCTGAATCACTATTGGGATGACGAGGACATTCGACAGCGTGACGAAGACTACCGGGCGATGCAGAATGACGAGCTGGACAAGCTGATTTCTCGATTGAAGCGACTCGAATATGAGAGCGCTTCTGAAGTCACATTCCTACACGTCTGATGACTCACCAGACGATAAAACCAATGGGAAATGGGAAATGGGAAATGGGGGCAGGGTGCAAATCTTGACAGATTTCATGTCCGGATCACTCCTTGGATTTAAATGTTAGATAAATTGAATTCGACCGCGGACCGGGTTCGCAGGAGGCGAGTTTTCCGTGTCCGTGGTGATACCGGCTGGCGGTGGATTAGGGGTTGGCGTTTGCTGCCAAGCCTAGGGGGAGGGAGGGGCATGGCGGTTGCAAACCGCCGCCACGTATGGGCGCGGGCTAGATCGCGCGGGCGAAATCCCGGGCTTCCGATTCGCCGAAGTCGCCTCTGACGACGCTGGGTTTCAGGAGCGAGGCGATTTGGTCGGGCAGCTCGCCATTCTCGCTAGGATGCCAGACGGCGTGCTTTGATTCCGGGTAGCTCTGTTTCAGCCGCTCCGCCACCTCGGGGTCGGCCACCGCGATGGCTGTGTCGAGCTGTCCGAAATCCGGCTACGCATTCTCGCAGAATGCCCTGCGCAGCGTCAGAATCGCACGATCAGCGGCTGAGGTCCGCAAGGGAGCCATCCCACGCCCTGTCGTGGTGGAAGCCCGGTGTCCCGGAGAACGTTTGCTGCGGACCGCGTGGCGAAGTCGCCACGTTCGCCGCCTGGCATCCAGGCTCGGTTCCCGGGTCGGTGATGATGCGTGCGCCGCGCTTGTAGCGGACGTAGGAATAAAACCACTGCACGAGCACGGCGACTTTGTTGCGGAAGCCGACCAGGAATATCAGGTGGACGAACAACCAGAGCAACCAGGCGATGAATCCGCTGAATTGCAGGCCCGCCACTTGGGCAATCGCGGCCGAGCGCCCGATGGTCGCCATGGAACCTTTGTCCCGATAGGTGAAACCACGCCGCGCGGCGGTGTTGCCATCCATTTCCGCGCGCAGCAGCTTGGCCACATGGATCCCCATCTGGATGGCTCCCGGGGAAACACCCGGCACCAACACTCCGTTGGTATCGGTTAGTGAAACGATGTCGCCGACGGCGAAAACTTCGGGGTGCCCGGGCAGGGTGAGGTCCGGAAGCACCGGGATGCGTCCGCCGCGAACCAGATCGATGCCGAGCGTTTGGGTGATCGGGTGGGCCATCACCCCGGCGCCCCAGATGACGTTTTCCGCTTCGATGCGCTCGCCGCCGGCGGTCACGAAGCCGGCCCCGAGATCCTCCACCGGGCACGAGGTCCGGACATCCACGCCCAGGGCTTCGAGTTGGGCGCGGGCCTTTTCCGGCAGCGGCGAATCGAACATTCCCAGGATACGATCAGCGGCTTCGATCAGGATGATGTGCGCGCCGGCGGGATCGATGCGGCGAAAGTCGCGCCGCAACACATGGCGGGCGAGCTCGGCGAAGGCACCCGCCAGTTCCACGCCGGTCGGCCCGCCGCCGACCACCACGATGGTCATGAGTTTGCGGCGTTTTTCAGGATCAAATTCCATTTCGGCCTGCTCGAAGGCCCGCAACACGTTGCGCCGGATGCGGATGGCGTCGGAGAGCGATTTGAGGCCGGGGGCGTGCTGCGCCCATTCGGGGTGCCCGAAGTAACTGGTGACCGCGCCCAGGCCGATGAGGAGATGGTCGTAGTCGAGG
>JBIPND010000709.1:0-2598 GCA_044374015.1 Luteolibacter sp.
CGGTGACGATGCCCGGAGGCGCGAGCGGGTTGCCGAGCACTTCGGAGGCCATCGTGATGCCGCCGTCCGGAATTCCCAGAGTGATCGATCCGCCGCTGGAAGTGCGGACTTCGCGCGAGCGGGTCAGCAGTTCTCCATGGGTGTCGTTTTCACCGAAGAGGGCCTTGATGGCGTCGTAACCCGGCTGATAGGAAGCCTCGTCGGTTGCCTTTTCGCCGGTCTTGCGCAGGAACTGGAAGAAGCGCTCGAGCGCGACCACCGCCTGCTGTTCGCCGGTTAGATCGTCGAAATCCGGATCGCCTTCCAGTTTGGCCATGTAGTCGGATTTGAAGTCGCCGGGATTTTTCAGATAGCCCGCGATGAAACCGCGGATGTCGAGCGCGCTGGATGACAAGCCGGTGGCGGGACCAAGTCCGCCGGGGCCGGTCACACCGGCGAGGGCGATGATGTCCGCGCCGGTGAAGGGCAGGAACGGGTTGCGGAGGTTGCCGATGGAGGTGATACCGGTGCCGGTGCCATTGAGGAAATTGGCGCCCGAACCGAGATCGATGGAGCGTCCGGCAAGCACTTCCAGCACCCCCGGGCCGCTGATGCGGATGTCTCCGGCCATGGCGCGTGTGATGCCTCCGCCGACGAGGGCGGACGGGGTGTCGCCGACCAGGTTCCCTATCAGGAAGTTGTCCGCCTGCGTGCGGATCCGTGAGGTTTCATTGAAAGGAATGATGTCCCGCCCGGCGGATACGAGCGAGAAGTCGTCGGAGCGCAGGTTCTGCAGGTAGAGCGACACATCCATGACATCCTGGCCTGCGATCACCCGGGTTTGCTTGGGCGAATAAAGGGTGAACCCGGAAATGTCGCCCGTGCCGGCGTAGATGCGCACCGGATGGCGGTCCGCTAGATGGAGCAACCGGCTGTCGTGGAGGGCGGACTTGCTGCGCTGGGTGCCCGCGTCGCCGGTGAAGGAGCCGGTTTCGCCGAGCGAGCGGTTCACCTCGCCGAGGATGGGAAGACCGCTTCCGAAATGGGCTTGCTGGCTGCGTCCTGCCAGAAGCTGATAGGACAGCGGCGAGAGGACGCCGGGGATCGATGCGGGCGATGCGTCGGACACATTCACCGATGCCGCAGACCAGACCATCACGTTCTCGCTGTTGAAGCGACCAGGCCCGACAGGATTGAGGCCGATGACTCCTCCCGCGGCCGCGAATTCCAGATTGCCCGTGCGGGATGGGGCTAGCGTTAGATTGCCGACGATGCGTATGTCTCCGGCAAAGGCGGTGCTGGTGAGGTTGGGAACCGTGAGATCGAACACGTTTCCAAAGCCGCCCAGGTCGATTTCAGCCAACCTCAGCCATGGCTGATAGTTCGAGGCGTTGAAGGCCGAACCGGTGCCGTTGAAAACGTTCTGGCTGCTGAACCACAGACCTAGCAGGTTGGCCGGCGAGGCTCCGAACGGCAGGTTGACCTTGGTCCGGTGGGTCACGCTGCCGCCGAGCGAGAGTGCGTTCACGCCGGCGTCTGGCGAAAAGGTGCTGAAGTAGGTCTTGTACCAGTACTTGTTGTTGAGACCCTGCGGCAGCAGGAAGGGATTTGAAACCGGGCCCAAAAGCACATCTCCGGATGCGGTCACGTCGAACGACGATTTTCCGACAAACAGCGTGGTGGGCAGCCAGGTGAGCGGATCGTAAGGGGCGGAGCTGTCGAGGATTCCAAGTGAAGGCGAGCGGGCGGCATTGGTGGTGATCGAGCCGCCGGCATCGAGCGTGCCCTTGCCGCGCTCGACGTAATAGACGCCGCCGTCGATGTTCCTGCCGCTGGTGATGTGGATATCGCCACCACCGTGTTCGACAAGTTTCGCCGCGTCCGGGGCGAGATTCAGATATTCCGGCGCATCCGCCACGATCCCGAAATCCGGGTTTTTCGTCCTTCCCGCCATGCGGGCGTTGGTGGGAGCGACGGCATCCATGTTGATGACGTCGTTGCCGGCGGTGAGCGTGATGTCGCCCCCCCCGAGAGTGCCGATGCTTTGGAAGAAGTTGCTGAAATCGATCCACCAGCTGGTCGAGGTGGCGCTGTCGTTGATGTTCTGCTGGTTGTTGATGGTGGTGATGGTGCCGAAGCCGCCGTTGTTGGCGAAGAGACCGGTGTTGGGATCCACATAGCCGCGGCGGTAGAGCCAGTTAGTGGGCATCTGGCGGCTGGAATCCACCGTGAGCACGCCGTTGACCAGCGTGTAGCGGCCGATGTTAGATCCGGCTGAGATGGAGATGTTTCCGCCCGCCATGGTCCAGTTCGCGGGATACAACTGCTGGAGCGCGCCAAGAGTGCCGGTGACGGTTTGGCTCGGGTGGCGGCTGACGCTGGTGGGGAGCGTCGGCAGGACGAAGTCGCCGTTTTCCATGACCGTGGTCGGATCCGGAAGCGCGACGCCTGCGGTGTAAATGGATGCGAACTGGTTTCTCAACTGCACGTCGCGCCCGGCGCTCACGGTGATGCCGCCGGTGCCGGTGCGCACCACTTCGAAGCGGTTGCCGCGGTTGGTCGTCGATGTCGAAATGCGGATGGTGTCGGCGGTCTGGCCATTGGTGCCGATGCCGGCGT
>JBIPND010000068.1:0-9043 GCA_044374015.1 Luteolibacter sp.
GAAGCGGTGGGTCATCCGATGGCCGCGCCGGTGCCTTCGTTGTTCACTTTCAAAATCGACGACGAACGCCTGACCGGCCTGCAAGGTGCCTCCGTGCCGAATGCCAGCGTCCGCGCCGGATCGTGGCAGGCGTCCGGCCCGCTGCTGGTCACGCATTGGGGGCTCAGCGGACCGGCGGCGCTGAAAGTTTCCGCCTGGGGCGCGCGCGACTTGGCCGACTGCGGTTACGAATTCGAGCTCCGCGTCAATTGGACCGGTAGCCTCGGCAGCGACGAGGTGGCGGGCCTGCTTTCCTCCGAGCGGCTCGCCCACGGCGCGCGCAAAGTCATGCGCCACAGCCTCATCGAAGGCATCACGAAACGCCTTTGGCAGCGGCTTGGCTCGGCGGCCGGCATCAGCGACGAGCGCACCTGGTCCACCCTGACCAAGGAGGAAACCCGGCGTTTCACCGCCGAACTTGTCGATGGCCGCTACGCCGTGAAAGGCAAAAGCCTGAACAAGGACGAATTCGTCACCTGCGGCGGCGTGCACCTCAAGGACGTGAATCTCAAGACCATGGAAAGCAAACTGACGCCCGGCGTGTTTTTCGCGGGCGAAGTGCTCGACATCGACGGCGTGACCGGCGGATTCAATTTCCAAGCCGCGTGGACCACCGGCCGCATCGCCGGTGAATCGATGGCCCGCGACGGCACGGCTGTTTCCGGCTAACCCCTTCACTTGCATCTCCGCGCAAGCCTGCTTTAAATAAGCACCCGCCGGTGCCTCACCGGTCAAACCTGAAACCGATCCGACCATGGGAAGAGCTTTTGAATGCCGCCGCCGCGCCAAGGAATCCAGATGGGCCACCATGTCCAAGGTGTTCCCGAAATTGGCCAAATCCATCACCATGGCCGCCAAAAACGGCGGGCCGGACCCCGAGTCCAACGCCCCGCTGCGGGTGGCGATCAACAACGCCAAGGCCCAGAACCTCTCGCGCGACAACATCGAGAACGCCATCAAACGCGCCGCCGGCAAGGACGCCGCCGACATTTCCGAAGTCACCTACGAGGGAAAAGGTCCGCACGGCTCGTTGTTCGTCGTCGAGTGCGCCACCGACAATTCGAACCGCACCATCGGAAACCTGAAGATCATCTTCAACAAAAACGGCGGCCAACTGGTCAATGCCGGCCAACTCGATTTCATGTTCAACCGCAAGACCGTCATCGAATTCCCCGCGCCCGCAGGCCGCGATCTTGAGGAACTCGAGCTCGAACTCATCGATGCCGGCCTCGAAGAACTTTCCGTCGACGAGGGCGTCGTCTCCGTCATCGGCGAATACAGCGCCTTTGCCAGCCTCACCCACGCGGTCGAGGCCCTCGGCATCGTCCCCACCAAATCCAGCCTCCAGCGCTTGCCCACCCAGCCCATCGAGCTCACCGAAGCGCAGATGGAGGAAGTTGAAACGCTGTTGGATAAAATCGAGGACGACGACGACGTGCAGGCGGTTTTCACCAACCTCGCTTGAGATCCTTTCGCCCAATTATCTCGAAATCTCTTTTTGGCGGC
Organism: Luteolibacter sp.; assembly: GCA_044374015.1. Lineage (GTDB taxonomy): Bacteria > Verrucomicrobiota > Verrucomicrobiia > Verrucomicrobiales > Akkermansiaceae > Luteolibacter. The sequence goes on from JBIPND010000068.1 coordinate 1,546, forward strand.
CTCCCAAGATAGGATCACGCAGCCGCCTACGTTCTGGGCAAATGATCCCTCGACTTTTATCATCGTTCGTTTTAAACCCATCGCCTTCTTAACCGAAATTGCGCTTCCCGTCCCCACCCCTTCCCCGACACGCCATGAAAAATCCTTCGATGTCCCGCCCAACCCATCTCCTGCTCCTGCTTGCGGGATGTTTCGGATTTGCGACCGCCGCCCCGTATGGCCCGCAGGGCGAGCCAGTGAGTTGGGAGCAACCGGGTGGCCAAAAACTGGCGCTCCGGGTTTATGGCGACGAGTATTTCGGCCGGACGGAAACCGCCGATGGCTACACCGTGGTTTATAATCCGGCGGACGGCGCCTACCACTATGCGGCGCTTGCCGCGGATGGCTCCAAATTCGTGCCCTCAGGAATCAAAGCGGACCAGGCACCGCCGGCCACTTTGGCCAAACAAGCCAATCTCCAGCCTGCCAAAATCCGCGAAATCCGGGCGCAGCGCAAAGCCCTGCTCGACGGTAACCGCACCATCCGGTGGGGCCAGCGCGTCAAAGCCGCGGAAACTCTCCGCGCCGCCCAAAATGGCATGCGGATCCGCGCCGCCGATGTCACCACCGCCAAGGCCAACGCCGCCCCCGTCCTCGGCACCAAGCGCGGGCTGACCATTCTCGCCCAGTTCCCCGATGATTCGCGGACCCCCGCCCGCGACCCCATCGCCTTCCCGACCAACCGCGAAAAAATCGTCCGCTACAGCAACGAAGTCGGCTACAAGGAAGACGGCAACACCGGCTCCATCCGCGACTATTTCTACGACCAGTCGCTTGGAAAAATGACCTACCTCCAGACGGTGACGCAAATCATCACCCTGCCCCGAGCTCGCAATTATTACAATTTCGCCGATTATCCGACCAACAAAGTGTTTCGCAATGATGCCGGCCGGGTGCTGCTCATTGATGCGCTGAACGTGCTCAAGGCCGCCAAGTTCGATTTCACCGACCTGACCGTCAACGCCGCCAACCGCGCCATCGCCACCAACATCTTCTTCGCCGGCAAGAATTCCGGCGTCTGGTCGGAGGGCTTGTGGCCCCACCAGTGGGGCCTGTCCTCCCCCGTCAGCGTCGGGACCGCCGCCAAGCCAGTCTTCATCAGTGAATACCAAATCACCAATATCGAAAACACCGCCCCCACGATCGGCACCTTCATCCACGAAAACGGCCATTTGCTGCTCGATTATCCGGACCTTTATGATTACGGCGGCGAATCGGAAGGCGTCGGCGGCCACTGCTTGATGGGCAGCGGAAATCACAGCAACGGCGGGAAAACCCCGACGCCGCTCAATGCCTACTTCAAGGACCTCGTCGGCTGGGCCAATATCCGCGACATCACCGCCGATGAATACCTCACGGTCTCGCTTCCCTCCTCCGGAAACATCGCCTACCGCTTTCTCAAACCGGGGACCCCTTCCGAGTTCTTCATCGTCGAAAACCGCGGTGAAGGTGATAAATGGGCCGCCGCCGTGCCCGACCAAGGGGTCGCCATCTGGCACATCGACGATGCGATGCGCGGTAATAATGACGAGCAAATGACCGAAGGGCAGCACTACCAGGTTTCCCTTCAGCAGGCCGACGGCGCTTTCGATCTCGAGAGGGGCAGAAACCGTGGTGATGGACGCGACCTGTTTGACCTCGTCAAACCCAAGTTCAACGACACCACCCGTCCCGACGCCAATTGGTGGGACGGCACCAAATCCAAGGTGATGGTGCAGGTGCTCGGCGACATCGGTTCATCGAAACGCGTGCTGTTTGGTGCGGTGCCGCCGGACACCATCCTGCTTGGCCGCCCTGACGGCGGTGAGGTGGTTTTCCGCAACTCGACCTACCCCATCACCTGGGAAGCCAACATCGTGGGCAATGTGAAAATCGATCTGCTCAATGGCGGAGTGCTCGAGTCGGTGCTCGCGGCCAATGTCCCGAACTCCGGTTCGTTCGACTGGGAAGTCAGTTCCGCCACCCGACCCGGCACCGACTACACCGTCCGCATCAGCAGCGTCACCAACCCCGTTCCCACATCGGACGCCAGCGCCCAACCCTTCACCATCACCAGCGGCACCTTCCCTGAAGGTGGCAAGATACCCTACGGCTGGAGCACCCCGAAATCGGCGAACAACGGCTGGAAAATCACCGGCGACGGTCCCTACGAAGGTAAATACAGCTTGTCCAGCAAGCCGATCGGTGACGGCCAAAGCGCCACCATTTCCTACAGGTCCAACTTTAAGGCGGGCAATCTGAGCTTCTATCTCAAAGTGGATTCCGAACAAGGCTTCGACTACGCAAGCTTCTCGATCAATGGCGTCAAGCAGGTGTTGCAGGCCACTTCGGGCACCCAAGGCCTCACGGGCAGGAGCAGTTGGAGCTTCTTCAGCTACCCGATTCCCTCAGGCAGCCACACGTTTTCCTGGACCTATTCCAAGGACGACTCCTACGCCGGCGGCAAGGATCGGGCTTGGCTGGATGGGGTCTCTCTTCCTCCAACCACTCAGAAAATCGTAATCGAAGAACCCGATGGCACCGCTCTGGTTCATGGCACGACGCTGATGCGCTTCGCGGACACCTCTTACGGTTCATCCAGCAAGCCCCGGAAAATCACGATTCGGAACGTCGGCAAAGCCGCTTTGACCGGGCTGAGTTTGAAAAAATCAGGTGCCGGCAGCATTCACTTCACGGCCGTTGCGCCGGGGGCCGAGAATCTGGAGCCTGGACAAAGCACCACCTTCGACGTGGCCTTCGCCCCGGGCAAGATGGGCCTGCAACAAGCGGTGCTCCATATCCTCAGCAATGCTGCGGATGTGCCGGCGTTTGCGATTTCACTCGAAGGCAATGGCCTCGGATTGCCGAAGATCGCCGTAAGTCAACCCCACGACATCCGCCTCAAGGACGGCAAAAGTGAGGTCGCCTTCGGCAAGGCAATCGTCAAATCCGGCGGCAAGATCCGCAAATTCACCATCACCAATCTGGGTTCGGCCCATCTGAAAAAACTCGAGATCAACAAAAGCGGTCCTCACCGGGGCGACTTCAAGGTCGGCAGACTCGGCACGAACTCGCTCGCCCCGGGAGAAAGCACCTCCTTTGAAGTGGCGTTCACTCCGGGTGGTCTTAAATCCCGCAACGCCCGCATCCGGATTGGCAGCAATGATAAAAAATCCGGGGCCTTCAACATCGAAATGTCGGGCTGGGGCATGCCGCGCAGCTCCGGCAAACTGGCTGGTAACTCATCCAGTCTGATGCAAGCGGTGTTGGGCAAAGATGGCCTCAAGGCCGCAGCCAGCCGCTCGTCGGTCACTTCGACCGAAGTCATTGACGGCCGCAAATACCTCGCCCTCACTGTCCCCAAATCCGCTGGCACCGTCCACACCGTCGAGGTGTCATCCAATCTGCTCGACTGGTATAGCGGCAAAAACCACACCACCGTTCTGGTGGATGATGCCACCACCCTCAAGGTCCGCGACAACACGCCGGCCACCTCCGGGGCGAAGCGTTATATCCAACTGAAGTCGGCCAAGCCCTGACTTTGATCGGGGCGGATCCCGAACCCTTGGCGGCCGCCACGCGTGATGCGTGGCGGCCGCTTTTTTGGCACTGCGGATCGAGGTCGTTCGGAAATCAATTATCGAAACGCGCCAGTTGCCATTTTTCAACAATGCTGTTAAGCGTCTTGCCAATGGGTCGCAGCACGCCGCAACTGGAATTCCGATGGACTTCGTTGCTTCGTCTTTTGAAGACTCCGGAAGCGCCGCGAACCAAGGCGCCCGGCGAAGACGGCGGTCTCACTGAATGGTGTTCCGAGGCCTCGAAATCCCTCGCCCTTCCCGAACTCGCGCGCCGCGTCCGTGTTTCCTGGAACGCCCGCATGCAGACAACCGCAGGCCGTGCCTGGTGGCCGGACCGCCGCATCGAACTCAATCCCAAACTCAAGGACTGCGAACCCGACGAGGTCTGGCGCACCTTGAAACACGAACTCGCGCACCTCGTCGCCTACGAGCGCTGCGGCCGCCGCAGGATCGATCCCCACGGCCCGGAGTGGCAACTCGCCTGCGCCGACCTCGGGATTCCCGGTGAGCAACCGTTTCACAATCTGCCCTTCAAGCGCCGCCGGATGAAACGCAACCACGCCTACATCTGCTCGAACTGTTTTTCCGTGATCCACCGGGTCAAGCCGATCCGCCGCGCCGTCGCTTGTTATGACTGCTGCCGGAAATTCAACAGCGGCGTCTATCACGACCGCTTCCGGCTGATTGAAAAAAAGCCGGGGTGAGCGGCCTCAGCGCCTGGCGTAGCGGAACCCGGGAAACGCCCGCACCAGCCTGCGCATTTCCAGCTTCATCAAGGTGGCCGTGACCACGTGGGCCGGCAGACCGCAGCGCTCGATGATCCGGTCCACCGCTGATTCGTCACTGGTCACCGCCGCGAACACCGCGGCTTCCTCTTCCGGCAGCTCGGGAGAATCCGCCGCGGGTTCTGCCAGACCCGGCTTGCGGGCGAACGGCAGCTCGCCCAGATCATCGAGCAGATGACTCGCATCGGCCACCAGCGTGGCCCCGTCGCGGATCAGCTGGTTGCAGCCGGCCGAGGTCGGTTTGTCGATCGGCCCGGGAACCGCGAAAATCGGTTTGCCATATTCGGAGGCGAGATTGGCCGTGATCAGCGAGCCGGACCACGCCGGGCACTCAACCACCAACACCGCCTGCGCCCACGCCGCGACGATCCGGTTCCGCATCGGAAAAGTCTGCTTGTCCGGCGCGGTGTGCAGCGAGAACTCGGAAACCACCGCGCCAAAACCGGAGGCGATCTTTTCCGCCAGCGCGAGATTTTCCGGCGGATAGAGTTGTCCCAGGCCGGAGCCGATCACCGCGATGGTCCGGCCGTTCGCGGCGACGGCGGCTTCGTGCGCCGCGGTGTCGATCCCACGGGCGAGGCCGGAAATGATCGTGAAGCCCGCCTGCGCGAGCTGATAGGAAAGCTTCTTGGTCGCCTGTTTGCCGTAGTTGGTGGCCCGCCGCGAACCGACGACGCTGATGGCATGGCGGTCGCGGGCTTCCAGTTTTCCCCAGACGTACAGCAATAGCGGCGGATCGTAGGCGTCGCGCAGCGGGGCCGGATAGTCCGCGTCGTCCTGGGTGACGATGGAAATCCCGCGCTCGGTGGCCTCGCGGATTTCGGCAATGGGATCGGCGTGGTCCTGCCAGGCGTGGAGGATTTTCGCGGTTTCCTCGCCGATGCCGTCCACCCGCATCAGCCGGTCTTTTGCCGCGCCGAGGATCGCTGCCGGATCGCCGAACGCCTCTAGCAGTCTCCGCACGCGGATCGGCCCGATTTTCGGCAGCAGGTTGAGGGCGACGAGGGCTTCGTGGTCGGTCATGACGATGGTTAGAGTGTGCCCATGGAATGCGCCAGCCGTCAAAGCCATTGACGCGCCGGATCGAATCGCCATTCGTTTGCCATGACCGGAAAACGAGGGCTTACCTAGGAACACGCCGCCCGGATGCTTGGCACGCAAAGCCTGGAGGCCGCCGCCGGGCGCCTGAAACCGGATTTGGAAAACATTCCGCTCGCCACCACCGAGGCGGCGCTGGTGGCCAGTTACCACCGCGGCTGCCTGCCTCGAACTGATGGGCCTCGCAGGAACCGGAAACGCCCGCGCGCTCGCCGAGGTGTGCGCCGGGCTGCACCCTGATCGTTATCCACATTTCTCATTCGGTCGGAGGAGTCTTCGGTCCCAACGGGACCTTTCATCGTAGCCCGGCACACGGTGCCGGGTGGTTGGCAGCGGCATGGGCTTCCGTCCTGCAGGGACGGCTCATGCACTCGGCGGCGACGGGCGATGGCGAGGACGGCTTCGGGCATTGGCATCTCTCTCGCATGAGGCGTCCTTACAGGACGCGCGGATTCCCGGGAATCCAGACCCGGCACTGCGTGCCGGGCTTTGATGAGCCGTCCCTTTGGGACGAAGAGCGGAAAATGGGTATAAAGATCAGGGCGGCGGCTCCGGAGTGGCCGATGTTTCTAACGGCCTTCGGAGTGTGCCTGCTGATGTTCCTCCAGCTCCGCATCGCCGATGAGTTCAAGGACGCGGCGGAGGACGCGCGTTGGCGGCCCTGCCGCCCGGTGCCGCGCGGGCTGGTCAGCTTGAAGGAGCTGGGCGGGGTCTTCATCCTGGCGGCGTTGATCCAGCTGGTGCTGCTATCTGATGCTCGGCCTGGTGCCGTTGTTAGCCCGCTGAGTGGAAATTATAATGAACCCGGAAAGGAAGAGGGTAACCACTGATTTCACTGATTGAACTGATTTCAGGTGATTGAAAAGGAGCATCCATCCACCCGAAAGGTGAGCTGAATCAGCTCCAAACTCTTTCAGTAAAATCAGTGCAATCAGTGGTTAAATTCGTCGTCATTCACCTTTGTCAGCTTCCTTTTTGGGATGACGAAGGCTATAACGTTAGAAGTGGATCGCGTGGCCTTCGGCGGCGAGCGTCGCTTCGTGGATGACCTCGCTCATCGTCGGATGGGCGTGGATGGTCGCGTGGATTTCCTCGGCGGTGAGTTCCTGGTCGAGCGCGAGGCCCATCTCGGCGATCAGTTCGGTGGCGTTCTCACCGATGATATGCGCGCCTAACAACTCACCGTGCTGCTTGCCATAGAGCAGTTTGGCGAATCCGTCGGGCTCGCCGGACGCGATCGCCTTGCCGATGGCGACGAACGGGATTTTTCCAACCACGTATTCGATGCCTTCCTCCTTGAGCGCGCGCTCGGTTTTACCCACCGAGGCGACTTGCGGGTGGCAGTAAGTGCAGCCCGGGAAATGGTTCACTTTGCGCGGCTTGTGGCCTTCGATGTAGAGTCCTTCGATGCACTGCACCGCCTCGAACGAAGCGACGTGCGCGAGCCACGGCGGGCCGGTGATGTCACCCGCGGCATAGACGCCGGGGATGGAAGTTTCATAACGATCGCCGACCTTGATGTAGCCGCGGTCGAGTTCCATGGGCAGGCCGCCGGGCAGCACCGGCTGGATGCCGATGGCGACGAGGCAGACGTGCGCCGGGATGGTGCCGTTTTCCTTCGGGCCTTCGACGGTGATCTCGACGTGGGTGCCCTTGTCCACCGACTGGGTGATCTTGGTGTTGGTTAGAACGCGGATGCCTTGTTTGATCAGGGATTTTTCCAGGGCGTCGCCGACTTCATCGTCCTCGACGGGCAGGATGCGCGGCAGCATTTCGATGAGCGTCACCTTGGTGCCGAACGAATTGTAAATGTAGGCGAACTCGACGCCGATCGCACCCGCGCCGACGATGATCATTTCCTTCGGCTGCTCTTGGAGGATCATCGCTTCTTTCGAGCCGATGATGGTGGTGCCGTTGAACGGGAAGGTCGGCAGGCCGCGGGATTTGCAACCGGTGGCGATGAGGATGTCCTTGCATTCGAGCAGCGAGCGGCTGCCGTCGTTGCCGACCACGCCG
>JBIPND010000711.1:0-2592 GCA_044374015.1 Luteolibacter sp.
GATCTCGATGACGACGCCGGTCACCAGGCGCAGCAGCGAGGACTGGTTGGGGAATAAACCAACGACACGCGTGCGGCGCTTGATCTGCGAGTTGAGCGTCTCGCACCTGTTGGATGTGCGCAGGCGCTGGCGACTGGCTTCCGGGAAGCCGAAAACGGTGAGGCCTTCCGGGATGTTATGCTCGGCCCAGGCGGCCGAGCTGATGCCCGGCACAGGTTCTGAAATCCGCAAGACCGGCGACCCGGCATTCCCGACGACAGCAAAACCGTCGAGGCCGTCTATCATTATCCGCACCTTTCGCCCGCCAATCTGGAGCCGCAAAACTGCACCGCCGTTTTCAAGGACGGTGCGCCGGAAATTCGCGGTGGTCGCCGATGTGACGGTTGGCAAGGACGGCAAGCTCAAGGTCAACAAACTCAGCGCCGCCGTCGATGTCGGGCCGATCATGAACCTGAGTGGCGCCGAAAACCACGGTCGAAGGTTCGATGCTCGACGGCCTCAGCGCCGCCTGGTTCCAGGAAATCACGGTGGAAAACGGCGCGGTGCAGCAGACGAATTTCCAGGACTATCCGATTCTAACCATGAAGGACGCGCCACAGGTCGAGATGCACGGGGTGAAGTCGGATTTTCCACCCACCGGCTTGGGCGAACCCGCCCTGCCCCCCACCGCACCCGCGATCGGCAACGCGATCTTCGCCGCCACCGGCAAGCGCGTGCGCAACCTGCCGCTGGCAAAACAAGACCTCAGCTGGACCTGACATGAGCGACTGGCCATTCCTCTTCGACTTCGCCCGCAGCCACCGCGGCGGGCGGCTCGCGCTCGCGACATGGGTCGCGCGCGAGGGCTCCAGCTACCGCCAGCCCGGAGCGCGGATGCTGGTCGCCGAGGACCTTTCCTTCTGCGGCTCCCTCCGCGGCGGGTGTCTCGAGGAGGGCATCGCCAACACCGCTGGAAAAGTTTTGGAGACCGGAACACCGCAACGGCTGGTGATCGACACCCGCCCGCACTTCGGCTGCCCGGGGAAGCTGCACGTGCTGGTGGAGGAAATCGAAATCGCGCTCATCGAACGCATCGAAGCGGAATTGCGGGATCGACGTTCGCTGCTGCTGACGACGGATTCCCACGGCACCCGGATCGCCAACGGTGAAAGCGGAGAGCTGTTGGAAAAGGTTTGCCCGCCCCCGCGGCTGGTCGCCGGCGGCTGGACCCCGGACATGGACCCGGTGCTGGGTTTCGCCGCAAAACTCGGCTGGGAACTCCACCGCGTCCTGCGCGATCCACGGATGATCGCGGAAACTCCGCGCGTGGCGGGTGAAACCATCCGGGCCATGGTGGCGGAGGAAATGCTCCGCGAATTCAAGCCCGACGCCACCACCGCGGTGCTGGTGATGACGCACCACCTCGCCACCGACTTCGGATTTCTCCGCGAAATCCTGCCCGCCGGCTACGGTGATGTTGGATTGTTAGGATCGAAGCGGCGCAGCGAAACCCTGCTCGCGGAACTGGGCGAACTCGGCCTGTTGGAAGATCCCGCGGTCACCGATCGCCTTCATGCGCCGGTCGGCCTCGACCTCGGCGGCCACCATCCGGCGGCCATCGCGCTGGCCATCGTCGCGGAAATCCAGGTGGGGCTCGCCGGCGCGGGCGCGGGTTTCCTGCGCGACAAAATCGGCACGATCCACCCGCAAGCACTGTCGCGCGGATGAGAATTGGCGCGGTGATTCTAGCCGCCGGGAAAGCAAGCCGCTTTGCTTCGCCGAAGCAGCTGCTGGAAATCGACGGCGAAACCCTGATCGACCGCGCCTGCCGGACCGCCTTGGAAGCCGGATGCTGCGCCTGCTAGGAGCCCACGCCGAAACGATCCTCAAGCGCCCCTGCCCGGCCGGCGTCGGGACCTTCGTCCACCCTGGTTGGGAGCAAGGCATCGGCAGTTCGCTGGCGGCGGGAGTGTCGCGCTTGATGGAAATTTGCCCGGACCTGGATGCGGTGTTCGTTTTGCTGGCGGATCAGCCGATGGTCACCGTCGGTTTGTTAGGAAGAATGCAAGCCGGGCTTCGGATGTCTTCCGTGGTTTGCTGCGAAGGTCCGCCAGCGTTGTTCGCCCGCAGCCATTTCGAAGAGCTGCAAGCCCTGCAAGGCGACCGCGGCGCAAAAGCCGTGGCCGCAAATCACCCTGCCACCGTCGTCCCCTTCCCCGATGCGGCCTGGGACATCGACTCACCCGCGGCATGGGCGGAATTTCTGGCAGCAGACTTCAGATGACAATTCCCCAATACTAACGTCACTTGCCGCGTGCAAGGATCTCGGTAGCCTCCGGGATGCGTAAAGTGCGGCAAGAACGACTGCAAATTTCCGGCATCGGGTCTGCTTATGGAAATCCCGTGTCACGCATTTCAGCCGTCTTTTTTGCATGGGTCGCTTCGTTTTGCCTCGCCTTGGCGCAGACCCAACCGGTGCCGCAGCCCCTCCCCTATTCCCAGAATTTCGGAACCACGGCATTCTCCACCCTTCCGGCGGGGGTGGCGGCTTGGAACGGATTGAACGGCGGCAGCATCGACACCGAAGCCAAGGCCGCCGCCAGCGTGGCCACC
>JBIPND010000712.1:0-2590 GCA_044374015.1 Luteolibacter sp.
GGGGGTGAAGTTGTTGAAGGGATCCTCGGCATTGATGCGGCACTCGATCGAGTGGCCGCGGGGGGTGGATTCGAGCACGTGGTGGGAGAGCGGCTCGCCGGCGGCGACGCGGATTTGCTCCTTGATGAGCTCGCAGCCCATGACTTCCTCGGTGACCGGGTGCTCGACCTGGATCCGGGTGTTCATTTCCATGAAGTAGAAATTTTCGGCGGCTTCATCGACGAGGTATTCGATGGTCCCGGCGTTCTGATAGCCGATGTTTTTGATCAGCTTCACCGAGGCCTCGCCCATGCGGGCGCGCAGCTCGGGGGTGAGCAACGGGGACGGGCATTCCTCGATGATTTTCTGGTTGCGCCGCTGCATCGAGCAATCGCGCTCGCCGAGGTGGACGAAATTCCCGTGGGAGTCGCCGAAGACCTGGAACTCGACGTGGTGCGGATTGAGCACGAGTTTTTCGAGGTAGCAGGCGCCGTTGCCGAAGCAGGCGATCGCCTCGTTGGAGGCGGCTTGGAAGAGTTTGATGAATTCCTTTTCGTCAAAACACGGACGCATGCCGCGGCCACCACCGCCGGCAGTCGCTTTGATCATGACGGGCAGGCCGATTTTTTTCGCCTCGATCAGGGCGGTTTCGGCATCCGCCATGATGTCGGAGCCGGGGGTGATGGGCACGCCGTTGGCGATGGCGGTGGCGCGGGCGGTGGCCTTGTCACCCATCATCGAAATGACTTGGTGGGACGGACCGATGAAGGTGATGCCGGAGCTGGCGCAAATTTCCGCGAAGCGCGCGTTTTCCGAGAGAAAGCCGTAGCCGGGATGGATGGCATCGGCGCCGGTGATCTCGGCGGCGGCGATGATGCGGTCGATTTTGAGGTAGGATTCCTTGCTCGAGGCCGGGCCGATGCAGACCGCTTCGTCGGCGAGTTGCACGTGCATCGAATCGACGTCGGCCTCGGAATAGACGGCGACGGACTCGACATCGAGCTCGCGGCAGGCGCGGATGATGCGGAGGGCGATTTCGCCGCGGTTGGCCACTAGGACGCGCTTGAACATGGTTTGGAGTGGAAAGTGATCAGTGAGCAGTGATCAGAAAAGAAGCGTCATTTGATGCGGAAGAGCACGTCGCCGTATTGGACGGGGGTGCAGTCTTCGGCGACGACGGCGCAGATGGTGCCGGATTTTTCGGCTTTGATCTCGTTCATCACCTTCATCGCCTCGATAATGCAAATCGTCTGGCCGATGGAAACGGGGGTGCCGACTTCGACGAAGTTCGGGGCGTCCGGCGCGGGTTTTTGGTAAAAGGTGCCGACCATCGGCGAAGTGATTTCCGTGCCTTCGGCAGCGGGGGCGGCGGGCGCGGTGCCAACGGCGGCGGCCGGTGCCGGAGCGTGTCCGGCGCTGGGCAGGCTGCCCATCAGCGCGCGGAGGTCATCGAGGTCGGCGCCTTTTTTGAGCTTGAGATGAAAGTCCTTCTTGGTGAGGTCGAAGTGGGTGAGCCCGTGCTCGTTCATGAGTTCGACAATGCGACGGATTTCCTGGAGGTCCACGGTGAAGAGAGATTGGGAGTGAGGTGGTGCGAGAGGCAGTCCGGCGAGACACGCTTCGTGTGTGCAAGCTAGAAGGACGGGGGAAAGTGCGTCAAGCGGGAACGCGGCGCGGGGCGTTTCTTCAAGCGCGCGGGCGGCCGCTACGCCACCCGCGGCCACCCGCCCGGGATGCCGTGTTTGGTAAGAATCCATTGCCAAACCTGCAGGTCGCGGGCCCGGAACGAGCCGGCGCAGGACAGCAGGTAGTATTTCCATTGGCGATGAAAGCGCTCGCCCATGGCGTCGGCGAAGCGTGGCCAGGCGGCCTCGAAATTCCGATGCCACGCCATCAGGGTCTTGTCGTAATCCGCCCCGAAATTGTGGAAATCCTCGGTCACGAAAAGCCCGTCGCTCGCATCGCTGATGTGGCTGATCGCGGGCAGCTCGCCATTGGGGAAAATGTATTTGTCGACCCACGGATCGGTGACGCCGCCACGTTCGTTTTTGCCGATGGTGTGCAGCAGGAAAATCCCGTCATCGGCCAGACAGCGGTGGGCGACCTGCATGAAGGCGCGGTGGTTCTTTTTCCCGACATGCTCGAACATGCCGATGCTGACAACCCGGTCGAATTGTCCGCCGAGGTCGCGGTAGTCCTGCAGCCGGAATTCGAGCGGCAGTCCGGAGTAACGCTGGCTGGCAAACTCGGCCTGTTGTTTGGAAATGGTCACGCCGACACACTCGACCCCGAAATATTCGGCCGCATAGGCCATGAAAGCGCCCCAGCCGCAGCCGATGTCGAGCACCCGCATGCCGGGTTCCAGCCGCAGCTTGCGACAGATCAAATCCAGCTTGGCCTCCTGCGCCGAATCCAGACTGGCGGCCTGTTTCCAATATCCGCAGCTGTAGGCCATGTGGTGGCCGAGCATCGCCTGATAGAAATCGTTGCCCAAATCGTAGTGCATCTCGCCCACCCGCCACGCGCGGCGGGCGTTCTGTCGGTTGAACAGGCGCTCTTTGAGGATCGGCAGGAGCAGGCTCAGCGGCCTCGCCGCGCGGTCCAGCCTGGC
>JBIPND010000713.1:0-2586 GCA_044374015.1 Luteolibacter sp.
GGAGGCATTGAGGATCGCGCTGGATCAGGTGGCGGAGTTCTGCCGGCAACAGAACGTGGATCTGGAGGCGATTCCCGATTCCTCCAACAAACTTTTCGTTCCGGCGGTGAACCAATTGCTGCGGACCGACGAGGTGACGGATTCGTTCCTCGGCCAGACGAACGATGTGGCGCGGCTCTACAAGGCGGTGATGCCGGACCCGGTGATTCCGTTGCTAGCACCGAGAGCACAGGTGATCGCGGAACTGGCCAAAGCGGTGCGGGCGCAGAAGGAGGCGGTTAACATCACGGAAGTGATGGGCAAGATCTCGGAGGTTCTGGACAAGTCCATCGTCACCGAGGCGCAGAAGAAGCCCGGAGAAGAGGCGAAGACGATTGATCTGAGCAAGATCGACTTTGATGTCTTGGAGAAGAAGTTCGCCAAGACGCCGAACAAGAACATCGAAGCACAGCAACTGCGGGCCTTGATCGAGCGCAAGTTGGACAACCTGATCCGCCTGAACGCGAGCCGTTATGATTTCCTCGACCGGTTCCAGAAGATGATCGAGGCGTATAACAGCGGCGCGTTGAGCATCGAGCAGTTGTTTGCGGAGCTGGTGACCTTCACCAAGGATCTCAGTGAAGAAGAGCAGCGCCACCTGCGTGAAAACGTCAGCGAGGAGGAGCTGGCGGTGTTCGACATTCTCACCCGCCCCGGGCCGGATCTCACACCGGTGGAAACCGAAGCCATCAAGAAGGTCTGCAAGGACCTGCTGGCGAAGCTGAAGACCGAGAAGCTGGTGCTCGCATGGCGGACGAAACGCACGACGCGGGCGGCGGTGCAGCTGGAGATTGCCAAGATGTTGGATACCGGCTTGCCGGAGAAATACACAATCGATCTGTATGAACAGAAGTGCGGGGTGCTTTTCCAGCATGTGTTGGAGAAGTATCCGGAGAGCGGGGAGAGCGTGTATGAGGCGGCGGGGTGACTGGACCGAATCTCAAATGCATCTCCCGTTCATCAAACCCACAATCAATCGGATTCCGTAAATTACCCAAATGCAACCGACCCCAAAAACGATCCAGATTTTCCTGCCGGGCGGCGATCCGCAAGGCATCCGTGTGGCCGAGATCACCACCCGCATTGTGCAGGTGATCGAAGTGCCACGCAGTCTTTTGCCGGAATTCCTCAAGATGCCGGAGAGTGATCAGGTGGCGGTTTACTTTCTGTTCGGTGTTAGCGATGAAAGCACGGACCCGAAAGTTTACATCGGGCAAACCGGCTCCCTTCGCGCTCGCCTCACCTCGCACAATAAGGAAAAGGATTTCTGGCAACGGGCCCTGATTCTAATCTCCCGCAGCCACAGCCTCACCCAGACTCACGCGCTATTCCTGGAATGGCAATGCCTGCAAGCTACCCGCAAGGCTGGACGTTACGCTGATGAAAATGGCAATAACGGCAGCAAGCCGCACACGCCCGCACCGCTGCAAGCAGATTGCATGGAGATCTTCGATACCGGCCAAACGCTGTTCTCCACGCTGGGATAAAGTAGATGGAGACGAGGGTTTCCCGGGCCTTGTGGCGGAAGTCGGCATCCTGAAGGCACGTGAAGAGATCAGGATCGAGGTGACAGAGGCGGGTGGTCGCCTTGGCTTCCGAGGGTTCGCCGGAAGCGGTGAAGGTTTGCCAGACCCGGTCCCTGGCACCGCCGAGCGCGTGGAAGGGCATGGGGATGTCCGGTGAGTTGCGCTGGCGTTCGAGGACCAGTTCCCAGTAATCGCGGAAGCGGGAAACGAGACGGACGTCGAATTTTACCCAGCCGTCCGGGATGTCACCGGATTCGAACAGATCCATGACAGTGAGCAGCATCAGCGGCTTGTGCGGGGCCGCGCCGCGATCCGCCGTGCGGGCGACGTTGAGATTGGCGAGTTTACCGAGCCAGGTTTGAGTTGCTAGGTTCAAGTTTGCAGTTTTGCCTTACGGCTATGAGATGTGGCTGTCGCGTTTTGGGGTCTGCTCGCTACCGCTCACGGATCATTCAGGGAAGAGGTGCTGCGCGCGGTTGATTGGCATCGACGCTCACAGAGCGCCGCTACAAGCATGGCTTAGGCATCGCTGGCGGACTCGTTTATGGCGTCGCGGAAGCGGCGGATTTGGGCGATGGCTTCAGCGTGGGTCTTCAGGGGATGATTGGCCCGGGATTCGCGCAGTTGGTCGGCGTTCCAGCGGCGGGAGGCGGCGGCTTGTTGGAGGTCTCGTTCGATGGGGGCTGGCGGCATGGCGGCGAGGGCCTTTCTCGCTGCCACGTCGCGTGGACCTGGGAGGCTCTGATTCATGTCGCGATGATGAGCAAGTTCTGGTGATCGCCAAGATGGAATCTGAGAAAGGAGCCTCCGGCGGGAGAAGGTGAAGTGCGGCGGTCATAGACGCGCCGCTACAGGGTGTGATGATTCTTTTGGGTGCGGGCAAATGCAGCCAGGGTTTCCAAGCCGCATGTTTCCAGCTTGCTCCACGGGATGAGGGAGTCGGGATTGATTTCCAACTGTGCCAAGGCACGGCGGCAGACGTGGGTGCCGAGGATTTTTCTCAGAAGTTTGATTTCCTTGA
>JBIPND010000714.1:0-2585 GCA_044374015.1 Luteolibacter sp.
GGTTGCGGGAGCGGCGCCATCGGCCGGAGCGGCGGTTTTTTCACCGCAGCTGGTGAAGACGAGGGCGGACAAGGCAACAAGGGCGGGAAGGATCAATTTTGGTTTCATACGGAGAGGTGTTCGGTGCTGAGGTCGATGGGTTGTTCGGTGAGTGCGGAAGGGTTGACCCAGAAGATGGGGGCCTCGCTCTCGAAGGCGTGGCGGGCGTCGCAGTTGAGCGTGCCCTTGCCGCGCACGGCGTTGAAGAAGTTTTCGAGGTGCGGCTGGTGGGCGGGTTTGCTGAATCCGCCGGGCAGGTCGAAGACTTCCGGTGCGGCGGATTCGTAGGAGGCGACCGCATCGGCGGAGACTTCCGGCTTGGGCGGGGCGGGCTTGCGGATGAGGTATCCCTTATCCACGAGATTGTCCCACGAGGGCGCGGCATCTTCGCGGTAAATGGCGGAGCTGGAGGCGATTTCCGAGATCTTGATGGAAGCCTCGGTACCCATGAAGGCCTCGTAGAACCCGCCGCCGTAGCTGGTGGTGGTAAGCACCTGATAGAACGCGCGCACCTCGCCCTGCGGAGTGTCGTAGTCGAAAATGCACATCATGTTGTCGAAGTGCTCGCGATTCTTGAAGTAGGATCTGCCGCCCGAGGCGTAGACCCGCTTGGGCACCGCACCGAGGAACCAGTTGAAGATGTCGATCTGGTGGGCGCCGAGGTCGGAGATCGGGCCGCCGGAGAGATCGCGATAGACGCGCCAGTTGAGATACTGGTGCATGTCCTTGAAGCCGTATTGCTGAAGGATGGCGTCGGGGACGATGATCGACTTGGCGATCTTCGCGCCGCCGATGTCTTGGGACGCGCCGAGCGAGCGGTTCCACTGGGCGTTGGCGTTGACGATCTGGCCGCAGATTTTCTGGCCATTGATCAGCTTGTTGAGGGTGAAGCGGTAGCGTGGATTGGAGCGGCGCTGGTGGCCGATCTGGCAGAGTTTGCCGGATTTTTCCATGGCGCGGACCATGTCGCGGGCGGCCTCGATGGTGTGGGCCATCATTTTTTCGCAATAGACGTGGAGGCCGGCTTCGAGGCATTTCACGGTGTGCGGCGAATGCCAGAAGTCCGGGGTGGCGACGATCACGGCGTCCAAGCCCTTCTCCTTGGCGAGCATGTCGTCGACGTCGGTGTAGAAGGTGGTCGAGGAGGCGTTGGCCATGCCGCGGCTGGCGGAGCGAAACACGTTCTGGCGGTTTTTCGAAATGTCGCAGACCGCCTGGAATTGGAGGCCGGGGATGTTTTTCAAACAGGCGAAGAGCACCTCGCCCTGTTTGCCGAAGCCGACCATGGCGAGGTGGATGACGTCCGAGCCGGCGGTTTGGTTGGCGGCGCGGAGGAGGTTGGGAGCGCCGAGCACGAGGCCCGCGCCGGCACCGGCGAGGGTCTTCGAGAGGAAGTCGCGGCGGTTCAGATGGGATGGATCTGTGTTCATGGGAGTTACCACTTTTTAAGGATGGCGAGGCGATTGTGTTGCGCAAGCGCGAGTGCGCCGGCGACGATGATCATGTGGATGCCGAGCCAGGAGACGCCGTCGTCCTGTTTGATGAGGATGAGGCCCCAGGTCAGGCTGATGTAAAGGAGGCCGAGCAGAAACAGCGAGGTGCGGTAGCCGATGCCAAGCAGGATGGTGATGCCAAGCAGCAGCAGGGCAGGGCCGAGCAGCTTGTCGTAAAGGGGCAGGGCGAATTTGAGCATCAGTGGCTCATCCTCGAATTTTTTCATCAGTGCGGCAGGCACGCCGCTGTAGTTCTCCAAGGCATAGAACTTGGATGAGCCCGCGGCAGTGAGGCCTTCCGCGTTGGGGACACCGTCCACCGCCACGACCTGATCCCCGGAGCGGGTGCCGGCGAATTTTTCAACTCCGGTCTGCAAGGCGCGTACGCCGAGCCAGAGCCGGAGAAGCAGGGAGCCGTAAATGAGGGCGAGTTGGTTGGGGTTGCAGCAAGGTTGGGCGGATTCGGTGGATTCGGTGGACATGGCTTTGGATGGGGAAGTGAGTGGGGGTTTCCAGGATTCGGCTGGAAACCGATTTCAGATTGGATGAGACGTCAGTTCGGGTCCCGAGGCGCGGGTGCGTGGCGTTGGATATCAGCTGAGTTTCGGCTCCCAGCCGGCGCGATAGACGCGTTTGAGCATGGCTTTCACCTCGGGCAGGCCACGGGCTTCCATTTTTTCCATGTCCCAGTCGATTTTTTTGCCGAGGCGGACCGAGAGGTTGCCGGCGAGCACCATCTCGGTGAGCGGACCGGCGTGGTCCTCGAAGTTGGAAATCGGCTTCGGCCCGTCTCCGCGGACCGCGCGGCAGAGTTCCTGGGTCGGGCCGCCGACGACCCGGGCATACACTTTTTGGATTCCACGGGTCTTTTCGCGGAGCGCTTCCGGGAAAACCACGGGAGCGCTGGCGCAATAGGCATCGTTGATGAAAATCGTGCCCTCGGTGCCGACGAAGACCTGGCCGAAACCTTCGTTGAGCTTGAGATCGTCGGGAATTCCCGGCGGACGGATGAAATCCTTGTCGGTGTTGGGGTTGTTGACCCCGTCCTGCCAG
>JBIPND010000069.1:0-9012 GCA_044374015.1 Luteolibacter sp.
GCCGGTGAGCGTGTGGATGCTGGTGATGCGCTCCACCTCGTCGTCGAAAAACTCCACACGGATCGCAGTCTCGTCGAGGTAGGCTGGGTGGACCTCCACCACGTCGCCGCGCACCCGGAATTTTCCGCGGCCGAAGGCGATGTCGTTGCGTTCGAAAAGCATGCCGACGAGCGAATTGAGCAACTCCTCACGCGTCAGTTTTTGGCCCACCCAGACCGGCACCATCATGTTCTGATAATCCTCCGGCGACCCCAAACCGTAGATGCACGAGACCGAGGCCACCACGATCGTGTCCTGCCGCGTCAGCAGCGAGCCCATCGTGCTCAACCGCAGCCGCTCGATCTCCTCGTTGATCGACGAGTCCTTCTCGATATAGGTGTCGCTGCGCGGGATGTAGGCTTCCGGCTGATAGTAATCGAAGTAGGAGACGAAATATTCCACCGCGTTGTGCGGGAAGAAGTTTTTGAATTCCGAGTAAAGTTGCGCCGCCAACGTCTTGTTGTGGCTCATGATCAACGTCGGCTTGCCGTGGTTTTTGATCAGATTCGCCATGGTGAAGGTCTTCCCCGAGCCGGTCACGCCGAGCAGGGTCTGGTGGTGGTTTCCTGCCGCCAGCGATTTGGTGAGCTTGGCGATCGCCTGCGCCTGGTCGCCCTCAGGCTGGTAGTCACTTTCAAGTCGGAATGGCATCGGGCGGAGACATAAACCCGTATCGGCGCAGCTGCAAGAGCTCACCCGCGCCGCCACCACTCGCTCTTCAGCAAGCCCCATTCGCCCGTCATCCGCCGATGCCGGGAAAACCCCGGTTTCTGGATTTCCGCATCCGGCGGGACGAGCGCGCGCGCTTTCAACCGGCAAACCACCCGGAAAAAGGCGGTGCTTGCAAGCGGATCGCCGAGTTTGATTTCGACAAAAGTTCCGCCTAAAATGCATCCCATGTTCACCGGCCTCAAAGACAGCCTTGCCTCGTCGGCGGCGAAATCGTTGCTTGCCTCGCGCTTGGACCGCTACGCGAAACTCACGGATCTGCGGATCAGCAGCCGGGAAAAAACCATCACCGCCGAGTTGATGTTGGAGGGCGAGGAAGTGCCCGTCGCCATCCGGGTCGGGCGTTACCGGGTCACCGGGAAAAGCGGCGATCACGCGCTGGTGGTGGAGAGTATTTCCGCGTCGCGGCCGTGGTTGCAAAACCTGCTGCAGGATCTTTTGTTGGAAAAGCCGCTTCCGGTGCCGTCCATCGTCCTGATCGCGCTCGGCAGGCCGGAGGAGTGAAATGGGCGACTCTTCATTTGACTGCTGTTTGGGCAGCTAAAGAGGAAGATTTTAACCACGGATTGCACGGAATACACGGATGGGGTGCTGCCGCGCGGATTCAGGAACTAAAATATTCTCTCCATTCTGTGTATTCCGAGCACTCCGTGGTTAGAAGTTTTCTACCACTGATTTCAAAGATTGCACGGATCTTTGTGAGGCTTCAACAGCCATCAAAGTGGCTCTCACTCCAACTGGGCGACCGCGTGGCCGCGCCGCTCGTCGATCATGCGGGTGAGAACCAACCCGGCGAGGATGAATCCGGCGAGCACCAGCAGCGCTTCCGCAGTGCCGACCGTGTCCTTCACCCAGGCGAACGGAAAGGTGGTGATCGCGGAGAGTTTCCACATCAAGCCCCACAACCCGAAGGTCTCCGCCTCGCGATTGACCGGGGCGAGGTAGCTGACAAAGGCGCGGTTCGCCGAGCCCAGCGAGCCGAGGCCGAAGCCTAACAAATTTCCGATCACCCACAACGGCCAGGTCGGATAGGTGCCCGCCGCGCCGCTGGTGGCGTGGCGTTCGTAGAGGAATGCGTAGAGCGAAAAGGCCAGCGCGGTGCCCAGCCACACCAGCAGGAAAAACGTCACCGAGCGGCGGTGGCCGATCTTGTCCTGATAGAGCGTGGGGATGATTGTGCCGACGATCCCGGAGACCGTGATCACCGCGATGAAGACCACCAGATTGACTTGGGAAAATCCGTATTCGACCGCCAGCTTGCTGGCGAAGAACACCACCACGCTCAGGCCGGTGCCGTAGAACAGCGAGGCGGCCAGCAGGATCATCAGGTCGCGGTGTTTCGAGGTGTGGCGGATGGTTTCCGCCAGTCTGGTGAAGCCGGCTGCTAGAATGTTTTTCCCTTGGTGGATCCGCTGGGGGATTTCCGGTTCCTTCAGCCACAGCAGCGTGGGCACCGTGAAGGCGAGAAACCACAATCCGGCGAACACAAAAAACGGCCGCCATTGATCGGGCGACTCCAGTTTGAGAACGAGCATCGCGCCTGCCGTTAGAATCAGCAGCAGCAGCGCCGCGGCGTAGGCGCAGGCCCATGAAAATCCGCTCACCCGCCCGACCTCGTTCTGCTTGGCGAGGCTCGGCAGAAAGCTGGCGAGGAAATTCTCGCCGATGGAAAACGCGAAATTCGCCGGAATGTAGAGCAGCACCGCCAGCCAGATTTGTCCCGGCTGCACCAGTCCGAGGGCGCAGGTGAAAATCCCGCAGATCAGGCCCGAGCCTATCAGAAAGCTTTTCTTGCAGGCGCGCTCGTCCGCCGCCGCCCCGGCCAGCGGTGAGAGCAGCGCGGTGAGCAGCATGCTGGTGCCATAGGTCAGCGCCCAAATCCGGTCGTCGATGGCGTCATCCCGCACCACCACCTGCGAGAAAAAGATCGAGAACAGCAGCGTGTTGATGATCAGCGTGAACGACTGGTTGGCGACGTCGAACGAGATCCACGACCACAACTGCCGCTGCTGCGGAAATCCATTCAACGGGTAAAGACGGCGGAGATTCATCGGGTCGGCGCGGTTATAGCCGCTTTGCCAGCCACCGCAAGGGTTGGCGCATCCTTGGGAGTGACAGGTGCAAGGCAACGTGGTTGATTCACTGCATGGCATTCGAACTCCACCCCCGCCTCGCCGCCGGCGGCACTGAAATCGGGCGGCTTGGCGGCTGCCGGTTGCTTTTGAAAAACAACGCACTCTTCCCGTGGCTGCTGCTGGTTCCCGAGGTCGAGCCGGAGCTGGAGGATCTCCACCATCTCCCGCCCGCGCAATACGACGAGGTGATGGCCACCGCGCGCCGCGTCTCGGAATTCGTCGCCGATTACTTCCAACCGGAAAAACTCAACGTCGCCTGCATCGGCAACCAGGTCCGGCAGATGCACATCCAAATCATCGGTCGTTCCTCCAACGATCCCGCGTGGCCCGCCACCGTCTGGGCCTTCGAGGGGAAAAAGGACTACACCGACGAAGAAAGCGAAAAAATCCGTTCCGCCGCCCGGAGCTTTCTCGGCATGCCGTGAAACCCGTCTTTTTCCTGCTCCGCGCGCCTTGCCCCTGAAATATCCCGTTTTCCCGCTTGGCCATGGGCGGTTCACGCGCTGATATGGTCGCGCCATGGCCTACCTCGACGAAAATTTCCTGCTCCATTCCCCGACCGCGCGCCGCTTGTTCCACGAGGTCGCCAAGGATCAACCGATCATCGACTACCACTGCCACCTCTCGCCCCGCGAGATCGCGACGAACCACCGCTGGGGAAATATTTCCGACATCTGGCTCGGCGGCGATCACTACAAGTGGCGTCTGATGCGCGCCAACGGCGTGGACGAGGAGTTGATCACCGGCACCTCCACGCCCCGCGAAAAGTTCCAGGCCTGGGCCGAAACAGTGCCCTTCACCCTGCGCAATCCGATCCACCACTGGACGCATCTTGAGCTGCAACGTTATTTCGGGATCGACCTGCTGCTCAGCCCGCAGACGGCGGATGAAATCTGGGAACGCACCAATGCGAAACTCGAAGAACTGGATTTCTGCGTCCACGGGCTGCTGAACAAGTTCGATGTCCGCGTGGTCGGCACCACCGATGATCCGGCGGATCCACTCGAAGATCACCGCGCGATTGCCGCCTCCGATTTGAAAACCAAGGTGCTGCCGACTTTCCGCCCGGACAAGGCGTGCAATGTCGATCGGCCGGATCTGTTGCTGCCGTGGCTGGCGAAACTGGAGTTGGTCTCTGACACCCACATCGCGCATCTGTCTGATTTGTTAGGGGCGCTGCAGAAGCGCCACGACGACTTCCACGCCCTCGGCGGACGTTTGTCCGACCATGGCTTGGATCGTCTGCCGGCGCTGGCCTGCTCCGACGAGGAGGCGGCGATGATTTTCAACAAGGCCCGCGCTGGCAAGGCCGCCAGTCCCGAGGAGAAGGAAAAGTTTTCGTTCTATCTGATGGTGTTTTTCGGCCAACTCGACGCGGCGAAGGGCTGGACCAAGCAGCTCCATCTTGGCGCTTTCAGAAACTGCAACAGCCGCATGTCCAGGCAGCTCGGCCCCGACACCGGCTACGACACCATCGGCGATACGGAACAAGGCGCCGCGCTCGTCCATTATCTCGACACCCTCGCCAGCGCGGGATCCCTGCCGAAAATCGTGCTCTACAACCTCAACCCCCGCGACAACTACCTCTTCGCCTGCCTCACCGGCGTCTTCCAGGACGGCACGGTTGCCGGGAAGATCCAGTTTGGTTCCGGCTGGTGGTTCCTCGATCAGAAAAACGGCATGGAACTCCAGCTCGACGCGTTGTCGGCGACCGGCCTGCTGTCGCGCTTCGTCGGGATGCTCACCGACTCGCGGTCGTTTCTATCATTTCCGCGCCACGAGTATTTCCGTCGGATTTTCTGCAATCTGATCGGCAGCGAGGCGGATCGCGGCGAGTTGCCGGATGATTTCGAAGCGCTCTCCGGTCTGGTCCGGGCCGTCTGCTTTGGCAATGCGCAGCAGCATTTCGGCTTCGACCTGTGATTTTTGATGCGTCTTCGATCACCGCAATCGTGCAGACTGCCGTCTGTCGATAACTTCCTCCTTGCTTCGCGATCCGCGCCGGGTAATTTGGGGGCAACCCATTCGTCTCGCGACGGTTGGGCATACAAATACGGGGCGTTTGCCCCATCCATACCAAACCATAAAATAAAGAAACAAAACCTATGAAAATGAACCAAAGAATGCGCGGAGGTTTCACCCTGGTGGAACTCCTCGTCGTCATCGTGATCATCGCGGCGCTCGCCGGTCTCACCGCTCCCATGGTGATCCGTCAGCGCAAAAAGGCCGACCAAACCGAAGCCGTCAGCAACGCCCGCCAAATTGGACTCGCCTTGTTCGAGTTTGAAACGGAATACGGCAATTTCCCCGACGACGACACGGCGGATGCGGTTTTCAAGGCCACTGAAGTCCCTGCCATCACCGGCACCACCGCCAACGACAAATTCCGCCAGCTCATCGCTGCCGGCATCGCCCAGTCGGAAGGCATGTTCTACGCCAAAACCGCTTTCACCAAAAAGCCCGATGGGGTGATCGATCCGCTCGCCACCGAAGCCGTGAAAAAGGGTGAGGTTGGTTTCGGCATCCTGGTTAAGTCGGATGGCAAGGGCATGAGTGCCGCTGGAAATCCTAGCCGCCCGATCATCGCTGCTCCTCTCAAAGAAGCGATGGACGGCACCTTCGACAGCGACTTTTACGATGGTAAGGCTGTCGTTCTCAAGCTGGATAACAGCGTCAGCTCGTTCAACATCGTGAAATCGAGCGGCAACGTGCTCATGAGCGGCAAGCCCATGCTCACCAATGGAACCGGCACCGTCTGGGGCAGCGACACTCCTCCGCAGTGGGCCTATCCTGACAAAAACTGATCCTGCAAAGATCGTCTGAAAATTAAAATCACTGCCGGGAAGTCCTTTGGGACTTTCCGGTTTTTTTTGTTGCCCGCCGCCGCTTCGTGAGCGAAGGCAACACATCCTTTTCATCATGTCCGAGCCAGACACCAAACCATCGCGGGCGTTTTTGCCCTATCCCGTATCCACCCTCAGTCCGCCGATCGTGCCGAACGATCTGACGTCCTTCAAGTCGCGCGGCATCTCCGAGGTCGAGCGCGATCTCCAACAGAAACTTCAGGAAATCCGCGAGATCTATCTGCAGACGATCGACCACTTCAACTGGAACAAGCTGGTCTATGAGGCCGACATCCAATTCGAGCCGATCGTCGGCCAGACCTATCACCTCTATGAAATGCGCGGCCGCCGGATGCTGTCGATGATCTCCCCGGACCAATGGTCCCACAAACACCTCGCCACGGTCCGCCTCAATGTGGACCGGCAATGGAAAATCGTGGAAACCGGCGAGCAGGTGGACTCCCGCGAGTTGTTCGGTGCGACGTCGATTTAGCCTGGTGAAAGCCGAGTATCTGATGGAGCGCTGGCTTCAGCCGGCGAGTCGGGCCGGCTCAAGCCGGCGCTCCGTAACCCCAAGGTCAAGTGAGTTTCAGGGCCCGCCTGATCCCGGCCGTCGATGTTCAGCGCGACGTAGCGTTCGTGTTCATCCACCGGCAGGCAGGCGTGGAAAATCGCCGCGTGGTCGTGGACGAGCGGCATCTGGCCGTAATTCGCCATCCATTTCATGGGTTCCCAAAGCCTCGGGCAAGTGGTGAAACTTTCTTCGATGCGGCGCATGCATTCCTCCTCCTCCTCGCTGAGGCGGTTGGGATCCGCCGGGTCGATGGTGGGGAGGAACGTGTCGCGCAGCGGAAATGACCGGGCGGCGATGTCGAGCGTGTGATTCTGATCGTCGATGCGCCGCAGGATGTTGCGCCCGGCCATGTCCCACTCCGGATGGCGCTCGATCGCCTGGCCATCCTCGATTTGGAACCTCCGCAGGTAACGCAGCGAGATCCGCAGCACCGTGGCGATCAGCGCGTGCTGGCCGAGGCAGGCTCCCATCCAAACTGCACGTCTGAAGTCACATGGATCACGCCCTTCGGCAGCTCCTTCGTGGCGCGCAACGCGGCGACCTCCGAAGCCGCGGAGGAAAGGCTGGGGTAGCGCGCGGCAAGGATTCGAAGGGCGGGATGGTCCATGGGTTTCCGGGGTGGTGGGCAGGGTGCAGTCTGGCGGCGATTGATCAGCCAAAGCAAGATCGCGATTGCACAGAGGGCGAAATTTCCGACATCGCCACCCAGACAAGATGGGTATTTCATCCGCGCCCTGGAAACCGACGACGCCACCAAAGAGGAGCCCTGTGAACGCTGTGGCGCACCAACTCCGTTTCATGCGGGCGACAAACCGATCTGCGAAGTCGCTTCGCAAGGAAATGATTTGCGCTTCGCGCAGGGCTGAGCCGTATGCAGGGTGGTGTGGTCCCCGGGAGCTAACTACTCCCGGGGACCCGGGTCGATATCTTGTTTACTTGGGTGTGAATGGTGCTGATGAATCACGTTTCATCGCCGGGTCCAGTAGCACATCGCCGCTCTCGCATCGGACAAGGAATCCGTCCAGGTAAACAGTTTCACCAACCTTGCAGCTTGCTAAAATGAGCGCGATGATTGGCAGTGTTTGAATTCTTTTCCTTGATGAGCTTTTCCGAAATCGTCCGCAGCTTCTCCGCGAACTCCTGGCTTCCCCAATACCAACCGCGCCGCAAATGGCTGCACCGAGCATCCACCTGCTCCGGTAGTGATACCTGTCCGCTCCATCCACCAGCGCCGCCTTGTAGCGGTCGCCAAACAGGCGGCCCCAGGCCTGATGCCGGAGGTTGTAGCGGCGGGTGACCGTATTCTGCAGCCAGCTCATACCCGCAACCAGATTGGGCTCCGGCGTCTCGATGAAAAGATGATAGTGGTTTCCCATCAGCACCCACGCGTGCACCCGCCAGCCGGTCATCGCACAGGCCTCGGAGAGGGTGGCGAGGAAAAACCGGCGGTCATCGTCGTCATGAAAAATCGTCTCGCGCCGGTTGCCACGCGCCATGACGTGGTAATAGCCACCGGGAAATTCGAGGCGCAGGCTCCGTGGCATGACGGAAGAGTAAGGGAGCAGTGAATTCTGTCAAGATTTGCACCCTGACCCCATTTTCCCGTTGAAATAGATTCCAGCGATGGGTCGGGGATAAAGCTTGCTCCGCGTATGTTGGAATGGATTCTCGTGCGGATGGCACGGCGCTTGGCGAAACCTGCAAATGTAAAAAAACGGGATCGCTCGCGGCTTGGTGGCAAGAGATTGGACTTACCCGTGAAAACGGGTCTGCGCTTTGACGCGTTTGCTCTCAAGCTCATTGCCATCACGGCGATGGCTGTGGATCACATCGGCGCGCTGATTTACCCGGAGGCTCTCTGGCTGCGGGTCGCGGGTCGGCTTGCGATGCCGATCATCGCGTTTCTGCTGGTGGAGGGTTATCACCACACGAGGCACCTTGGGCGCTACTTGCTGCGGTTGCTGGTCTTTGCGGTGTTGGCGCAGCCGGTTTATCGGCTGGTTTTCCCGCATGGGCTCAACGTGTTTTTTGATCTGCTGGTGGGCTTGTGCGTGATCTGGGTGGCGGAGCGAATTCGCTCGCGCTGGCTCGTGGCGGGGTTGCTGCTGGCGGTGGGTGCCGCAGGTTTTTACGTCACCCTAGACTGGTGGCATCTGGCGGTTTTCATGACCTTTGTTTTCCATGTCACCCGCAGGCGCTTTGGCTGGACGGTCGCGGCGCTGGGCGGAGTATTGCTGGCGAATGCGGGGCTTTTTGCCGTTGTTAGCGCGCGGACGGGGGACCCGAGTTACCAGTTGATCAACTTCATCAACCTCGGCTGTATGTTGGCTCTCCCTCTTTTAAGCCGATACAACGGGCAGCGGGGGCGGGACTCCCGCTACATTTTTTACGCCTTTTACCCGGCACATCTGCTGGTCATTTACGCGATCCGGCCATTGCTGGCGCGCGCGGGCTATGAGTTTTAACCACAGCGGCGGCTGGCCGGATGCTCACCGCGACTGGGCGGCGGCTTCTGCCCGGCGCAGCTTGTTACGGGTCTGAAGTGTCTTGGGGTGGGCGGCCCCATAGCAGACTTCGCAGATATTCAGCGCTCGTTGCAGGGCGGTGAATGCTTCTTGGGCGTATTCTTTGCGCGTTTCGCGCGGCAGGGAGGGCGTTGCTTGGATCCGTTCGTTCAGTGACTGGGCGAAGG